>CALXSV010000089.1 GCA_944391235.1 uncultured Clostridia bacterium
CATAGAAACAGGGCTCCCATCGCAGCAGGCGATAGGAGCCCTGTTTCTTTCCTAGGAGGGTATTTTTTACCAAAATCAGGCAGGTCTAAAACACTTTTTTGCAGGCAAAATCCTCCTGCACCTGGACAAGAGCCTCGCCGAAGCGCTGGAAGTGTACAATTTCGCGTTGACGTAAAAAGCGCAGCGTATCAATAACGCCCGGATCATCCGTCAAATTTAGCAGATGATTATAGGTAGCGCGTGCTTTTTGTTCTGCATCCATGTTCTCCACTAAATCGGCAATCGGATCGTCCTTGCACTGAATATAAGTGGCAGTCCAGGCGTTGCCGGTAGCGTCGGCATAATATAAGCCCTTCCCATGATTGACAAAATTTCCAGCAAAGTTATCCTCTAAAATTTGCTCGATATCCGCGTCTTTGGTTAGCTTATATACCATCGTGGCAATAATCTCCAGGTGTGCCAATTCTTCCGTACCGATATCCGTCAGTAAGCCTTTGGTATTATTCGTGGGCATAGTATAGCGCTGATTCAGGTAACGCAATGCAGCAGAAAGCTCGCCATCCGGGCCGCCATACTGCTCCAGCAGCAGTTTGGCCAAGGCGGGATTCGGCCCCGAAACTCTTACAGGATACTGTAATTTTTTCTCATAAAACCACATATCGGTACCTCCTTAATAGTCCCAGGGAAAATCTTGCAAAGCCCACTGCCAGCTGGTTTCATCTGCATCCACACAATGCTGCGTCAAAGGGCCGTAAGTAGCGGCATAATGCTGCAATTTTTCCATGTAATATTTTGCTGTATTATTAAAACGCTCTATGGCAAAATCATCATATAGATGCGTATCCAGATATTCACGCAGATCATCCATGGTAAAACCCAGCTCTTGAAGTTCCATCATGGCAACTTGTTGTTCCTCGGTCATTTTGCTGCCTCCTTACCAAGTATTTCCATGGGACCATATTTTCCCCATGGATAGACTAAATCAGGGAATACGGTTCCGCACATAAGAGCAGATTCATAATCATAGAAACGATCTACATCTTGAACAGCTACAAAACCATAGGCAGGTCTCATGCAGCCGTTTTCACCGCAAGGCATAACAATGCCGCTGCATTTTGGGGTATTCATTCCTTAAACCTCCTTGTTATTTGCTCTATGCCATACAGTATGCGGCTTGCTTTTGTTTTGACACAAAACAGGGCCGGATGCCAAACATGGCTCCGGCCCTCAAGAATTATAAAATTGACAAATGCTGCTTTTCTCCCTGCGCTGACGTGTTAATCCTCTTCTTCATGCGTCAATACCTTGGCCATATCGACAACGCTGTCGCTATCGCTCAGTTTGATTACACGCACGCCCTGCGCATAGCGGCCCTGCTCGGAAATATCATCCACGTTCACACGGATAATAATGCCCTCGCGGGAAATAATCATAATTTCATCCCCCGGACGCACAACTTCAATAGCGACAACCCGTCCGGTTTTTTCATTACAACGCATAGCATAAACACCCTTACCGCCACGGTGTGTTTTGCGGAAATTAATTAGGGGTGTACGTTTTCCATAGCCGTTTTCCGACAGAACCAGCAGTTCGCCATGTTCCTGCATACTATCCATACCCACCACAAAATCATCCAGCTCCAACGTGATGCCGCGTACGCCGCGGGTCGCTCTGCCCATAGGACGCACATCCATCTCATCAAAGCGAATTGCCGCGCCCTTGGCCGTGGAAAGAATGATTTCTTCATTGCCAGCGGTCAGGTTTACACCAATCAGCGTATCCCCTTCATCCAGATTAATGGCAATCAGGCCATCCTTGCGATTGCTGTCGTATTCGGTAAGGCTGGTCTTTTTAACAATACCCTTTGCTGTTGCCATAAATAAATACAAATCCTCTTTGTATTCCTTGACGGGAATAACCGCAGCAATGCTATCTGCACCAGAGAGGGAAAGCAGATTAACGATAGCTGTTCCCTTGGCTTGCCGTCCAGCCTCCGGAATTTCATGCACCTTAAGCCGGTAAACGCGGCCTCTGCTGGTAAAGACCATCAGATAATGGTGCGTTGTAGTGATAAACAGCTGCTCCACAAAATCTTCCTGCTTGGTGGTCATAGCGGTGATGCCCCGGCCGCCGCGTTTCTGCTGGCGATAGGTGTTGGCGCCCAGACGTTTGATATAACCACTATTGGTAATGGTGATGACAACATCCTCTTCGGCAATCAAATCCTCATCGGATAAATCACCATCACCACGGGTAATCACCGTTCGGCGCGCATCGCCATGTTTATCCCGCAATTTGCTTATCTCTTCTTTGATGATGTACAGCACCAGCTTCTCATTTCCCAAAACCTCAGTCAGGTAGGCAATGGTTTTAATCAGCTCCTGATATTCGGCATCCAGCTTTTCGCGCTCCATACCCTGCAAAGCACGCAAACGCATCTCCAAAATAGCCTGCGCTTGGATTTCCGTTAAACCAAAGCGCTCCATCAGGCGTTCCTTTGCATTATCATGCGAGGCACGGATGGTTGCGATAACCTCATCAATATAATCAAGCGCAATACGCAGGCCTTCCACAATATGCGCGCGGGCCTGCGCCTTGGCCAGCTCAAAACGACTGCGGCGGACAATGACTTCCTTCTGGTGCGCCAGATAATGCTCAAGAATTTCTTTCAGATTGAGTATCTTTGGCTCCTTGCCCACCAGAGCCAGATTAATCACGCCAAAGCTCACCTGCAACTGCGTATGCTTGTACAACTGATTCAGCAGCACTGAGGCATTGGCCTCTTTTTTCACCTCGATAACAACACGCAGACCGTCCTTATCGCTTTCATCACGCAAATCTGTAATGCCTTCTATCCGCTTATCGCGAACCAAATCAGCAATCTTAGTAATGAGCTGCGCCTTGTTCACCTGGTAGGGTATCTCCGTAATCAAAATACGCTGCTTACCGTTATTCATTTGCTCAATAACCGCACGCGCGCGCACCTGAATAACCCCGCGGCCGGTATGATAAGCCTGCTTAATTCCCTCCGTTCCAACAATAATCCCAGCAGTGGGAAAGTCCGGACCAGGAATGCATTCCATCAACTGCTCAATCGTACAGTCCGGATTGTCAATTAATAATAAAATACCATCTACTACCTCGTTAAGATTATGCGGCGGGATATTGGTAGCCATACCAACCGCAATACCTGAACTGCCGTTAACCAACAGATTGGGCATGCGGGAGGGCAGGACAACCGGCTCCTTTTCCAAGCCATCATAGTTATCAACAAAGTCTACGGTATCCTTATTTAAATCGGACATCAAATCCATGGCAAAGGGACGCAAACGCGCCTCTGTATAACGCATGGCAGCAGCACTATGACCGTCCACAGAGCCAAAATTGCCATGACCGTCTACCAGAGGATAGCGCATGGAAAAATCCTGCGCCAGACGAACCAATGCATCATAGACAGAGGAATCGCCATGCGGGTGGTACTTACCTAAAACATCACCAACCACACGGGCACATTTTTTGTGTGGTTTATCTGGGGTAATACCCTGTTCAAACATAGAATATAGCACACGGCGGTGAACAGGTTTCAAGCCGTCGCGCACATCTGGCAAAGCACGACCGGCAATAACGCTCATGGAATAGTTAATGTAGGATTCCTGCATTTCCTTTTCCAGATTACAAATCAGAATTTTGCCGCTATTGGTCAAATCCATTGAAACTACTCTCCTTATATCTCTGGCTTACTTAAATATCCAGATTCTTGACATACTTTGCGTTATTCTGAATAAATTCGCGTCTTGGCTCAACCTTTTCACCCATCAGCACAGTAAAAATTTCCTCGGCAGCCATGGCGTCCTCCAGGGTTACACGCAGCAAAGTGCGGTTTTCCGGATTCATTGTTGTCTCCCACAGCTCGCTGGCATCCATTTCACCCAAGCCTTTATAGCGGCTGATATCGTATTTATCCTTATCCTTATCCGCAAAGAAACGCTCTAAATCTACATCATCGTACAAATAAACGTCTTCCTTGCTGCGGCGTGCTTTTGCACGGTACAGCGGAGGCTGGGCAATATAGATATACCCCGCATCAATCAAGGGACGCATGTAACGGAAAAAGAAGGTTAACAGCAAGGTACGGATATGCGCGCCATCCACGTCCGCATCTGTCATAATCACCAGTTTATGATAGCGTGCCTTGCTGATATCAAAATCATTGGAAATGCCCGTGCCCATAGCGGTAATCATGGAACGGATTTCCTCATTGGCAAGAATCTTATCCAAACGGGCCTTCTCCACATTGAGAATCTTACCGCGCAAGGGCAAAATTGCCTGCGTACGGCGGTCACGACCATTGATCGCAGAGCCGCCTGCAGAGTCGCCCTCTACCAGGAAGAGCTCAGATAAGGCGGGATCTTTCATACTGCAGTCAGCCAGCTTGCCCGGCAAAGAGGTCCGCTCCAGCACGCTTTTGCGCCGCGTCATTTCTCTGGCTTTACGCGCGGCCTCCCGAGCACGTGAGGCCTGCACAGTTTTATCGATAATACGCCGCGCATCCGCCGGATTCTCCTCCAGGAAAGTACCAACCCCCTCCGACACCAGAGAATCCACTACGCCGCGCACCTCGGTATTACCCAGCTTGGTCTTAGTCTGGCCTTCAAACTGGGGCTCACGCACCTTAACAGAAATCAAGGCAGTAATCCCCTCGCGGATATCTTCGCCCGAGAGGTTGGCGTTGCCATCCTTTAAAATATTCAGCTTACGGGCGTAATCATTGATAACACGTGTCAGAGCGCTTTTAAAGCCTGCCTCATGCGTGCCGCCCTCCTGTGTATGGATGTTATTGACATAAGAAAAGATATTTTCCGTATATCCATCCGTGTACTGCAACGCACATTCTACGTCAATCCCATCCCGCTCCGCCTCAAAGAGAATAATCGGATGCAGCACATCCTTATTCTTATTGAGATATTTTACAAAGTCCTTCACGCCGCCTTCATACTGGAACAGCTTCTCATAGGGCTCAGTCTGTCCTGCTTCCAGCCGTTCGTCAATCAGGCGAATCGATATACCTTTATTGAGAAAAGCCAGTTCACGCAAACGGGCCTTTAGTGTATCGCGGGAATATACCAGATCCTCAAAGATCTCCGGATCCGGAGAGAAATGAACGGTTGTACCGGTTTTATCTGATAGGGCAATCTGCTTAACATCGTAAAGCGGAATGCCTCTCCGGTATTCCTGCTGGTACAAATAACCATCGCGGGCAACCCGAACCTCCAGCCAAGAGGAGAGCGCATTCACCACGCTCATACCTACGCCATGCAGACCGCCGGAAACCTTATATCCGCCACCGCCAAACTTGCCGCCTGCATGCAGCATGGTCAAAGCTGCTTCCAACGCGCTTTTACCCGTTTTTTCATGGATGGCAACCGGAATACCACGGCCATTATCCTCAACTGTAATACTGTTGTCCGGATGAATGGTCACAACAATAGAATTGCAATAACCAGCCAGCGCCTCGTCAATGCTGTTATCCACAATTTCGTATACCAGATGGTGCAGACCACGGGTGCCGGTGCTGCCAATATACATACCAGGACGGCGGCGTACACCCTCCAATCCCTCTAATATCTGAATTTGGCCGGCGTCATAGCCGGCATTGACCTTTGTTTCTTCTGACATACTTATCCTCCACAGGCATTTCAGCGTTTCTGGCATAAAAAAAGAAACCCGCCGATATTTCTTTTTGATTATACCATATTATAGTGATATAATCAAGTTGTTTCTTCTAATATAAATAGATTACAGCCCTGCTCCAGGAATCGACAGCAGGTTTTTGCAATCCAAAGGCGAATATATCCTTTTATGAAAAATACAGTCGAAATTCTCTTATTATCCTTTGAATACAAGCTTCTCGGACAGGTTCTTGTCTGTGATGTGCGTATTTTGTCGCAGGACGCCAGCATTGCCGATTTTCTGACCGCACTTGATAATTTTGCCACCGAGCATCTGGCAGATTGCCGCGGCTGCGACGCCTGCTGTCAGGAGCGCGCGCCATTGATTGCCGCCGACGTGCCTCTGCTGGCCAGCCTGCTGCCGGAAAATCCCTACCCCGCACATGCGGTGTGCGCAGCTTTTGCCACGCTCACTGTTGAACAAGGGGTGGCGGATATTATACTGCGGCGCGATCATAACAGTTTTTGCAATCAGCTAAATCAGGCAGGCCGCTTCTGCAACATCTGGCCGCAGCGCCCATTCGTCTGCCGCAGCCATTTTTGCTTGCCTAGAAGCCACAGATTTGAGCAACTAAGGTCTTCCATCGTAAACATGGGAGAAAATGAGCTGACGAGGCTCTTATTAGCGGAGGAGCATGCTGGCGCAGCGGCTATAGCCTCAACTGGCCTAGCGTACATGCTCAGGGAAGAGGATTATCCGGAAAATGGACAAAGCGGCCGTAACGCCTATACCCAGATCCGGCTGCGTGATTGCGTGGACGATGCCTTGTGGCAAGAACTGATACAATAGCGAGTATGCTTAAGTAGGTCAGCTCCTAAGCACTTGCTTTGCTGCTAAATTGAAGTTTATGGAAAGGAGAATGCCATGTTTCCTCTTGTTCATTATGCAGTAAACAAAAAAATATACGGGCAGGTTTCGCCCCTAATGATAATCGGCGGCCTATGGCCGGATATGGCGGTGGGCGCTAAGGTCCAGCGCGAGGATGGACATACCAAATGTAAAGAATTTTTTACCTGGTGCAAAGAAAACGCGCCAGATTATCTTGATCTGGCGCGCGGCGCGCTCTCACACAGCAGCGAGCCGGGCTGCGTTGACTATTTTGCCGATGAATATTATCCGGAAGACCTGGTTTGTGAGGCCAAGCCGCAACCAGGTCTTGATATCATGCACTCTCGCTTTATCGCGGAAAAATACTGCTCGGAATATCCCAAAGGCTGGTGCTTTGTTGGCGGAGAAAAATATCTGGAAGAGGTCAGTGCTGCCACCGGATTACCAGATGGTTTGATTTGGTGGAAGGGACACAATTTTGTTGAAATGGGCTACGAACTGCTGGCTGACGAGCAGGATCCCTCCATGAAAGAGCATATTCTGGAAACCAGTCATGACAAGCAGCAAATCGCTCAGGCCGCCGAGGTTCTGGCTGCTTTCTACAACGCCTCTGCAGAGCGGATTAAGCTCATCTATTCGCGCATACCTATTTTGTTCGCTCTCAAAGAGGTAAACGCACAAACCCTGGCGATAAAACAGCGCCGCCTTTTTATTATCCGCTTTAACCACGGAACAGCCAATCAGGCAGCCATGGCAGAGCTGATCAACCGTATACGCGAGGATTTGCGCCCCACCTACCTACCGCTTCTCAACTACATGGCTGCCCATGCCGCACAGGTACTTTCCAACATGGAACATAGGTAAAACCCCAGCAGGAGCCAAAATAAATATGCGGCACAGATCCACACAGGACAAGTAACCACACCTCTCATTTTTGCATAACATGCATCAAAGCAATTTTTATATGAGAGGTGTTTTTTATGAGTTTATTTGGTAACTCCGGATCACGTTGTGGCTGTAATTGCTGCAGCAATAACAACTGCATTCGTGACAACACGTGCACCTGCAACAACAACTGCACCTGCGAAAAAACCTGTACCTGCACCTGTGAGGAAACCTGCAGCTGCGATAATACCTGCAACTGTAACAACAACTGCACCTGTGGGGAAACCTGCGAATGCGGGAATGCTACGGATAACACCTGCACCTGCACTTGTACCTGCACCTGCACGCCAACAACCACGGTTGCCGGTACAGAAACCGTTGTAGAAAAGGCAACCGTACGGGCCCTGCTTACAACGGTAATTGACTCCTGCTGCGCAACAGACGACGTGTGCCGTGAAATCAGTTTCTGCTGCAGCGATCTGTTCCCTGCCGACCGTCTGGAAATTGGCAGCGTTATTGATGTAGATCTGGCGGGAGATGTCACCTTCAGCGAGGTCAACCGCCGTAAGGACGATTGTGTTTGCGTTTCTACGGTACGCTATAACATCCCGGTTAAAATCTATGGCCTGGGGAACTGCGGCTGCGTACCCTTTATCACGCAGGATATTCCGGTCATCCGTTCTGCTAAGCTCTGCTGCACAGCCAGCTCTACGCTAACCACCTACAACTCAGCCGTTATTGCGCTGTCCGCGGTGGTAACAGACATCTGCTGCGATAAGGTTACCATAACCCTGTGCATACTCTTCCGCTCCTGCATACAGCAGACCATGATGCGGGAATACACCTGGGAGGCAACGCCGGTATGCATTACCGATAACTGCAACGATACCCGCAACAGCCGTCTCGATCCCTGTGATACCTTCTGCGGCTGCGCAGCTGCTGGCAAAAAATGTCCCTCCTGCTAACTGCAACAAGCTGGGAAAAGCTACAGTGCCAGTTGCGTGCAAGCCATGCTTGTGCTAAAAAAATCCCCGTGGTCGAAATTCGACCACGGGGATTTCTGCCTCTAATCTAATATGATAAATCTATCTATTAATCGGCGGCATTTTACAGTTTGACTACGTTAGCAGCCTGAGGACCACGCGGACCCTCAACAATATCGAATTCGACATTCTGCCCTTCATCAAGGGTTTTGAAGCCTTCACCCTGGATAGCAGAGAAATGAACGAATACGTCTTCGCCACCGTCTCTCTCGATGAAACCAAAACCTTTTTCAGCATTGAACCATTTAACTTTGCCGTTCATGAGAAACCTCCTAGAATAATTATTGGCGAAGTAGATTATAGCACGCCTGAAAGGAATAAGCAATAAAAGATTTTGAAATTTCTCCTATTTCCTTGGTTTCGATAAATTAACAGATATTTTGTCAGCCTGCTATTGACTTTTTTTCGCAGCACCCGTATAATGCAATCAACCTAACGTTTTTCTTCTGGGCTTTCCTGTTTTCACAGCGCGCCCCGCCGAGAAAACGATATTGGGAAAACTTTAAGGAGGAAAACTCACATGGCTTTTGAAGACAGAACCCTTACCTGTAAGGAGTGTAGCCGCGAATTTATCTTTTCCGCTTCCGAGCAGGAATTTTATGCAGAAAAAGGCTTTCAGAACGACCCTGCCCGCTGCCCGGAATGCCGTGCAGCCCGCAAACAACAGCGCGCCCCACGCGACCGTGAGATGTATACGGTCATCTGTGCCGAGTGCGGCTGCGAAACGCAGGTGCCTTTCCGTCCAACGGAAGACCGTCCTGTATATTGCCGCGATTGTTATCAGAAAAACCGCAGATAATTCGCATACAAAAAGAAGCAAAACCGCCGTGTCAAAACAGCACGGTGGTTTTTTGATTTTTAAACGTTTCTTACTCGAACAAAAAAAATCGGTAAGCCGCGCTCACGAAAACGCCGCTCGTACTCTGTCGTCAAACCGCTGTTTTCCAGCTGTAAATCAAAATCCAACTCCTCCAACGCAAAGCCGCATTCTTTAAAATTGACCAGCGACCACTCAAATAAATCACGGTTATCCGTTTTCAACAGCAATTCACCCTGCCTAGCTAAAATTTTGCGGTATACCTCTAAATAGTGTACTGCAGTCAGGCGCCGCTTGGCATGGCGGCTTTTTGGCCAGGGATCAGGAAAATGAATGTAGATGCGGCTCAATTCTCCTTGGGCAAACATTTCCGCAAGAAGCCCGGCATTTGCATGCAAAAACCGTAGATTGGGAATATCCTGCTTCACGCGCGCTATAGCGTCCATAACCATTTCTTCGCGTAGCTCCAGGCCGAGAAAATTGGTTTCGGGCGCACGCAATGCGCTAGAAACGATGAAACGTCCCCGCCCCATCCCAATCTCCAGCAGCAAATCGCCGTCAGAGGCAAACAACTGGCGCCAGTGCCCTCGGTAGGACAAGGCAGCTTCTTCTTCAATAACCATAGGATGGGCGGAAACAAATTCTTTCGCTCCGGGAATATGACGTAAACGCACCTTTATTCTCCCCACAAAGCGCTAACTTTTTCATCCAAAGTAGCCTCGCTCATGCCGGATTTTTTCAAACGTAGCGCAATAGCATCCTCCCAAAATTTTGCTTTCTCGCTCATCTTGTTGAATTTTTTTCTATTTTCATCCTTATGTAAAGCACGAATATTGGCATTTGCCGCTACGATCATGGACATTCCCTTAAGCTTTACCAAGGCTTCTTCATCCAGTTTGTCATACTCTTTCTGCAAAAATGCCATCAAATCATTATAATAAGCCACAAATTCAGCAAAAGGCAATTCTGTTTCCATTTTGGTATATTCGCCCATCTTGGTAAAAAGCGCATCCAGTGTAGTCAGTTTTTCCATGGTCATAGCCTCCGAAAATTTAATAAATAAAATAGGCCGAGCAAATCTGTAAGCCGGGTTCTGTCATTTAAGACGGACATCTATCTCGAACTATTGTTGCCAATAGCCTCTAGCGACCCGGACGCCAGGCGAGACGGGCCGCCTCTACTGCCTGCGCGTGAGCCCGAGAGCTCAAGGGTCTTGCTCCGGATGGGGTTTACCTAGCCGGATGATCTCTCACCCGCTGGTGCGCTCTTACCGCACCGTTCCACCCTTACCGCATTACTGCGGCGGTTTGTTTCTGTGGCACTATCCTTAAAGTCGCCTTCACCGGCCGTTAGCCGGCATCCTGCCCGATGGAGCCCGGACTTTCCTCAAACAGAAGCTTGCGCCGCTGCTCGCGTCCATCCAACTTACTCGGCGTGAATGATTATATCAGCAAATGCAGCCAAGCGTCAACTCTCTTCATCAATAAACAGGGTACGGCCACAGTTTTCACAGGTGCTAGACATACCCTGCATAACACGTTTATAGCAAATCGGTGTAACCATGGTATGGCAACCGCTGCATACATGGTTGGCATCCAGCTTAGCCAGAGGGCTACCCTGAAAACGCTCCTTTTGCTCATTAAACCAGGCCAGTTCCTCAGCGGAAATACGTTGCTCCATATCTGACTTAGCCACAGTTAACCCGCTCAGCAGCTGTTCACGCTTGCTCTGCTCAGACAGATACAACTGTTTGACAGCCAGAAAATCCTGATATTGCTGGTCCATAATTTCTTTTAGCGCAGTTACCTCAGCCTGCTTTTGCAGCAGCTCTTCCTTGCGCAGTGTTTTTTCCTCTTCCAAATGCGCCAGTTTTTCTTCCAAAGCGGCCAGCTGTGCTTCCCTGGCAGACAGAGCCTTCATGCTGGAAACGCTCCCATCATAGGTGGCGCTCTGCTCCGCTTCTATCTTCTCCTGCTGCATAGCCAGCTGCTGTGGAAAGTTCTTGACCATAGCGGTTAAAGCGGCAATATCATTAATCAGCTGCAAATACCGCTGCTTATTCACGATGAACTCGCTCTTAATGCGGCGCATTTCCATAAATTCATGCGATGTATCCCGCTCCGCAATAATGCCCCGCTCTGCAACCTCCAACTGCTGATACTCAAACAACGTCTTCACACTAGTCACCCCGTTTTGGAAAATAGTTAAGAATTCTTTGAATCTCATCCGCTTCCTGCTCCACTTGCCGGATGCGTTGATGCACCTTTTTTCCCTCGCTATCCCGCAGCTCTGCTAAGACGAGGCAAAGGCTATGCTGCTTAAAACGCAGATAATCGCCAAACAGCTGGGGCAGCTCGCGCAACAGACAGGGACCATATACAGCCTCCTCCGCCGTTAAGCGCATATCTCCAGGCTCCGCAGCCAAAACCACATAGTAAAAGCCGCCATCAAAAGCCATGCGCTCCGCAACAATTTTCCAGCCATGTGCAACCAGCCACTGACGTAACAAATCCGTATGCTTTTGCGGCTGCAAAACCAAACGTTGCAACTTGGCTAACACAGCGGGCGCTCCATCTAAAATATCTATCATCAGGCGGCCGCCCATGCCGCACATCACCACAGTGGCGACCTCACCGGCTTGTAATACCTGTAACCCATCGCCTACCCGTATGTCTACAAGCTCCTGGTATCCGGCCTGCACAGTCAGGCCTTTTGCTTTCATGCAGGAGGGAGCAGATTTATCAGCAGCAATTGCCTTGGGACAAATGCCATTTGCCACCAGATATAGGGGAAGATATCCATGATCCGTGCCAATATCCGCCACAGGCTGGTCTGCCAGCACCAGCTCCGCAGCAGCCTGCAGACGTGTGTTTAAGCGAATTTTCATACGTTTCTATTTGTCTTGCACCTGGGATTCTACATAAGCCACCAGAGAATTGACATCTGTCAGGCCAGAGGCATCTTCAATCACAATGTCAAAGGTTTCCTCTATAGTAAGCAAAATCTCTACCACATATAAAGAGTCCACTTTCATGTCTTTAAAACTGACATCCTGAGGAATACTGGCTGGATCCATATCCAACTTTTCACCAATAATAGCATTTATTTGTTCTGCAATCATCACTAAACCTCCTAAAAATAGCAGCAAATCCTATCATAAAGGGACGAAACTATGCTACTATATCATTATAACAAAATAAGTATATCATTATCATTCCTTTGATGCAATAATAAACATTATTTCTCCCTGTACAATATATTTTCCGCAGGGCGTATGGGGGTTGGCAAACAGGGGCTGCCGGCAGCAAATCTGCCCAGGCAAACAGGATTTGGCAAATCAACGTGTAATTACTCTTGTATTGTGATTCCTTTTGTGGAGGGTACGGATATGAAAAGAAACAGTCTCCTCGAGCAGATCGGAAATACGCCCCTGCTGAGCGCACA
>CALXSV010000090.1 GCA_944391235.1 uncultured Clostridia bacterium
CAGATTGGCCTGTGGTCTATGGTTCCGGCTGAGACCTCTAACTGCTACCGCAAGGTGACGGTGGAGATCATCCAGGCTGGTATCGTGGAACGGAAATATGTATTCCCCAACGCATTTGTGGTCAACTACACAGAAGATTTTGGCGACACCGAGGGTGTGGGTACTTTCCACCTGAACGTGAAGCAGAAGAAGGATAAGCTGGCTAATATCGCTATCGAAGGAGGGTATCCCGCCGCCTAATGGCGGTGATTCCCGATTTGAGCGGTTATTATACGGCGCAGCGATTCGCGTAAAGCAGAGGGCGCGCCCAGCCTCATCAGTTGGGCGCGCCCTTCTAAAAATTATCTTCTATGACCGCCGCGCAAGGGCCGCAGCCGTTTTGCGGCCTTTGCGCGAGGGCCATGTGATAAGGAGGATATACGGGATGAATGAACTATATCAGCGGCTGGGTGTTGCATCGACCGCTACAGCAGAAGAGATTAAAAAGGCTTATCGAAAGCTGGCGAAACAGCTGCACCCAGATCTGCATCCAGATGACCCACAGGCCGAAGCGAAATTTAAAGAAGTGAATGAGGCATATGAGATCCTGAGTGACCCAGAAAAGCGGCAGTCCTACGATACTGCGCAGCGGCCATCTCAGTCAGAGCGGCATCATAAAGCCTCAAGTTCCAAACGTACCGCTGCCCATACCCCGCGTGGGGGACCTATAGACTTTTCTCAGATGACTGGTGGATTTTCACAGTTTTTCGGCTTTGATCCAGATACAGGTGAAATAACTGATGAAGCCAAAGTTTCTGGACAGAACAGGAAAAAGAATCCGTTAGATATGTCCGATATGTTTGAGAAATTTATGGGATTTAAGTAATTGCATTAGAAAATGGTATCAAGCAGTAAGCAGGTGCCGCTTTTGCCGAAAAGGGAAGCGCTGTTTGATGCACAGAGGGATGAAAACCGAAAAGGAGCTACATACATGAAGCTAAGACGGATCGTTGACTTTCTTTTGATGTTAGTTGGGAGCGCCATCATTTTGGTCAGCTACTTCTATGTAGATGGTCAACTTCGCTGGATAATTATTACAGTTTCCGGTACGCTGTTGCTTATATTCCTGATCATTGCCATTCGGGATGAGTCTCGTGTTTTACCTCGTGTCGGAGCGCCTATTCTTCATTTGCCACCCACTGCAAAAGTTACGGAGGTTGTTTTGTTGAATGAGGAGGACCAGCCGCTGGCTACATGGCCTCTTTATGGAAAGGTCAGCATGGTTATTGGCAGAGATGTCGGAGAAAATCAGGCTGATATTAACCTCAATTCTTCCACTTATGCCAGTACGGTGGATGTAGAGCACGCTGTACTGAATTATACAGGCGGCACGTGGTATGTAGAGGACTTAGCTTCTAAAAATGGTGTGAGTGTCCAAACCAAAAAGGATGGACGAAAGTATAGGCTGGCATCATTTCAACCCTGCAAACTGGACTCAGGTGATATTATTCATGTCGGGTTGGTACGGCTGCTGATTCGGTGAACATCAAAGATAAGACGGATATGTTTGTTTTGGTTGTTCGATGACTATGGTATGTGCATATCAATATTCTTAGTAAACAAAACAGACAGCAGATTGTGCGGCTCATTACAAATTTTATTATACATAGTGAGGAGATCGTATTATGGGGGAATCCAATTTGATCCGTTGTCAGAACGGGCACATGTTCAGCAAGCGCCGGTATGGGACTGTGTGTCCTTACTGTAATATTGAAACGGCAACCAAAGAAAAGAAAGAAGTTCAGCGTACACAGGTTGAGATTGAAGAGGAACTATTCCGTGAAGATGTGAAGCCGGTATGCGGCTGGATTGTCTGTATCGATGGCCCTCGTCAGGGGAAAGATTACCAAATTGTACAAGGTAAAAACTTTGTGGGGCGAGCTGATGACATGGACATACAGATCCTTGGCGACAACGAGATCTCCCGTCGTAATCATGCTGTTATTGTATTTGATCCCAAAAAGCGGGAAACTGTCTTGCTGCCAGGCGACGCAAATGGGATCGTCTATCTTAACGGCAATGCGCTTTATGCGCCTACACCGCTTAACCCGTATGATGAAATTGAACTGGGCAAGTCTAAATTTTTGTTTGTTCCGTTCTGTGGAGACCACTTTATGTGGGGAGAAAAAACAGATTGATATTATATAGAAGGGAGCAAACTGCATGACCCCTGAAATGATTCTATGGGGATTGGGTGGTTTGGCTGTCGTTCTTCTGCTGATTCGGTTCATTGCTCTGAAAAAACCACAGATACCTGGCGGACCGGACATTGGAACTTCCATGACCATTGGAGGGCGCGAGGTGCAGGAGGATCAGGTTGAGACACTCTATACTCCCTCTGGGCTATTGGCCGTTCTGGCAGATGGCATGGGTAAAGAATATGGCGGCCGGCTTGCCAGTCGGGCCGCAGTAGAAACATTTTTGGATCTTTTCAAAGACTATAACGCATTTGACAACCCCCAATATTATTTCCGAAAGGCTTTTAACGCTGCGAACCGAGCAATTCTGCGGATATTAGACAATGAGCGCCGAGGCTCAGCCAGCGTAGGCGCTGTTATTGTGAGGGATGGATGGTTGTACTATGCTGTGGTTGGTAATGTGAAAATCTGTGTTTTTCGCGGCGGGGATTTGGTGCCTATGTCCGCAGGACACACACTGGATGTACTAGCTGAGGAGAAATTTCGTATTGGCCGCCTTTCCCGCGAAGATGCTCTGACCTTGTTGGAGACCCGACGCCTATATAACTATGTGGGTCAGGACGGATTTAAGGACATAGAGTATTTTGACCGGCCTGTGCATCTACATAAAGGCGATATTATTGTGTTGATGAGCGATGGTGTGTATGAACTGCTTCCTTGGCGAGACATTGAGGATATTTTAGCCAATGGATTGGACTGTCAGCGCATGGCCTTTGAAATCACAGAACAGGTCAATACCAGTTCCGCCGAGTACAAAGATAACGCCAGTGTGATCCTAATTCGCTGGAATGGAGGCGGATCATGAGAAAACAAAATTCGGAATTTATGACCGCTTTTACCTCAGAAGCCAGCCAAAAGTTAAAGAATACAGACTTCTTTGGGTTTGTTGAGCTGGATAAATTTGCTTGCTACGTCATAGCGGATGGAATTGATGATAATGTCGACGGAACCAGCGCTCGATTGGCGGTTGACAGTGTTGTTTCGGCGTTTATGGAGTCTCCATCCATCAGCAAACGCGCTGTGCGGCGGTATTTGCGGGCGGCCAACCACGCCCTGCTCACAGCCAAAAGCAAAATGAAACTGAAAGCGTCTGTAACTGTGGTTGTTACAAATTATGTAAAGCTACGTTATGGGCAGGCTGGAAATACCCGTTTTCGTCTATATCGGGATGGTTTCCTGCGGATGCAGAGCCGTGACAATTCTCTCAGTATGGACATGGTACAAGAGGAGAGGCTGGAGGAAGATAAGCTTGCCCAGCATGTAGAGCGGCATAATCTTTTTTGTTATTTAGGTCAGGAGAAAGGTTTTTCGCCTTATATATCCAAAAAATTCAAACTTGCAAACGCTGATGCTGCCGCTCTCTATACACGAGGTATCTGGGAAAATGTTGATGAGGGTGAACTGAAAGATGTATTTGCTGAGGCTGCGGATGAACCTCAGTCTGTTGTGGATGCTGTAGAGGACATGCTCATCTCCCGGCAACCAAAGAGCTTGGAGAAGTACACCTTTGCGGCGATCTTTTTTAACAAGGTCTTTGTTGACCCGAATCGCAAGCGAAAAATTCGCAAAATTCTTATGATCGCAATACCCATTGTATTGATGCTGGCTATTTTGACCGTTATCCTGCTTGTCATGTATAACAACAGGAAGAATGATATTGCGGCAATGGAGCAGAGCTTCTATAACACAATTGAGTACATTCAGGCTGACAATTATCCACGGGCCCAGAGCGAATGCCAAAATGCACTGGATCTCGCCAAAAAACTAAAAAATGAGGATATCCAAAACGACACATCGAATTATATGAAATTGATTGAGAGTGTGATTGCTGGGGATACCGCCCTTGATTCAGGGGAGTATCGGGACGCGCAGCGTAATTATCTGAATGCGCAGATTCGGTCGCGCTATGCGGATAACCTCGGCTTAGACTATATTAAGGAACGTTTGGACCAAACTGGACAGTATATTACAGTCTACGACATGATCGCACTCGGCGATACATTGGTAAATGACCTCCAATATGATAAGGCAGAGGAGCAGTATATTGCCGCACAGTTGCTGGCCGGGAATATCCATTTTACAGAGGGGCGTGACAGTGCTATCTCGGCATTGGAACGGTTATATGAGTCTATGCGGCAAGAACAGGCTGATAACGAGGAAGCAGCTCAGCAGGCATCCGAAGCCCAGTCAGCTGCCGCAAGCATATTGTCAGAAGGTGATACGGCTTTTACCAGTGGCGACTATACTTCTGCTCTTACCTACTATACCACTGCGCTCCAAAAGTATATTGAATTGGAGGATGAGGCTCAAACGGCCGCCTTACAAATCAAAATTGCTGCAACAGAAGAGAAGCAGGCTGAGCAGCAGGCACTTGCAGCAGAGGCAGAGGAGTACATGGCATTGGCAGAAGACGCATATGCAGGAAAAAACTATGTTCAAGCCAAAAAATACTATCTACTGGCGAGGGATGTTTACTCTGTCATGCAAAATGATGAGAAAGTTGCAGAAGTCTCCCGTAGAATGGAATTGGTAGAAATGGGAATCAGCGCAGAAGAGGAGGCCGCCCGAGAGGCGGAAGAGGCCGCCAGGAGGGCCGAAGAAGAGGCTGCTCAGCAGGCAGAGGAGGAGCAGGCTGAACAGAATGCAGAAGAAAGTGTTTCAGAGGGGCAGGAATCAGTTTCTCCAGATGCTGTGGGATGAAAAACCACTTTGAGCTGTTTAGAGGGCTAGCATGAACTTTGTGATAATTTTCCGCCACCCGTCAGAACAAAAATGGGTTGCCGTTTCCCTGGAAAGCGGCCGTCTCGCATAGGGCTGGTGATGCTGCACAGCAATCTGTAGTGCTTTGATACGAGACGCATGGGAGGAATTATGGCAGGAAGCGTTTTTGAACCTGGCCTTAACATGCAAGAATATTTGACAATGCGGGCCTTGGAAATTCCGGATTTATCGGAGCGAAAGCTTTTCAAGGACATTGTAGAAAAAATGGTGCTTGAACTGTATCAGTACACACAGGATGAATTTTCGGCGCTGGAGGCCCGAATATTTGGAGAACTAGAGTCTGTAGAGAGCAACTATGCAATTTATATTGGGCTGGTGGACCGGGCACATTATGACGCCACCGATCCGTTTCTCCATCCGATTCTGTTCTCAGATACTGAAGCGCCAGTTCATTCTATTGAAGATTTACAAGCATGTTTAAGCAACGATAGTCCATATCCACTGTATTCAATCTTTCTGGAGGCTGACTACCGGACGATTCAGGCATTTTCTGCCCCGGGCCATATCTACCATGGTGTCGTATATACAGAGCATGGACAATATCGGGCCAAATGCACAGTGAAGCCAGATACTGCGTATACCAGACAGCTTGCAAATTTATATCGAATTTTTACCGCAAATTATCGGCCATGGTCTACCGTATGCGCAGCTTACCTCCACAAATTTTTTCAAGTGGAGCTGACTTCTGTAGAGGACATCAATCCAAAGGAAACAATTCAGGAAATCCGTGTGGATTTTGAGGATTATGCATCTTATGTCCGATATGATTATTTTCCACTGTGGAATCTAAAGCCAATCTCGGAAAAAACCAGTACGTACCCAGAACCATGTATGGACCGAACGGTTTACGACCACCGCATTTTTGCCCACCGCTTAAATACGGACCGGCAGTACCTGGTCATGAACACAGATGTAGAAATCACTAATATCCGCCGTGTGAATGGAGATCTCATTATAACCTGTCCAGAGGAGAATCCTCATCAATGGGAACTCTATCAAGTGGACATTCCCGATAAACAGTCTCATACAAGTTATCCTGTTCTCTCTAACCTCAGCCGGGCAAGTTTTGCCGGTAATCTATCTGACCGTTACCGACGCGGTATAAAAACAAGGGCTGAGATTTCCCGAATTTTGTCCGCCTACGGCTATGAGGATTACGCTGTTTTCCAAGAGGTTGTTTTAGAGCCCTTTACCGGTGCAAAAGGACAGACCTATTCTATGGACGATTTCATTGTGGACGAGCTGCGGACAGAGAGAGCCGGTATGGCGATGACGCTCACCTTCTCAACAAAGCGGTCTGATGATTTTCTCACTTTGGATATTGTGAGTTTTTTGGTTTCACAGGTACAATGTCTTTTTCCAGAGTATATCTGCCAGGGGAAGTTGGTTTAGGAGGTCTGAAAATGAATTTTATCTGGGATATTGTGCTAAATGCCAAGCAGCATGGTACCAGTGAGGATCAGCTTTTTTTCAGACCTGCGAAAGATCGGAGTCCATGGTATGAACAGGCATTTCCTATTTTGAATGAAACCCAGGCCAAGGGACCAGAGATTGAATATAATCCTCTTTACCGATTTGATTCAATGTTCCATGACTTGTTGCGTGAAGATTTTGATGAGTCGCCATCTGTCCAAGAATATTTATTTGACGCAATATCCCATTTCCTTGTTTATACGGATCTCCATCACGGGCTAACAAAACGGGCGTTTTATGTGCGCTGTCTCCTGCGGGAAATGGAGAGCGGGGGATATGGTCCTTCTCTTGCTGCGCATCTTCAAGCGATTTCCCCCGACAAAAAGGAACGTTTATCTGCATTAGCTTTGACACAGATACAAGCAGGTTCCTCTCTTCTTTTGTTTCGCAAAGCAACTGTATTACTGTTCCCGGACGCACTGCTGTATCAGGAGCGTAATGACCCCAAGCAGTTGCTTCTATTTCTTGCTGACAAAAAGGACGAGCGCCTTGAACATCACACTCAGCTAATAGAAGAACTGTTTCTCCCAATCAGCCACCGGCTGCGGGTCTTTTGGGAACATCATTTTGGCGTGATCGGCGTTGATGTTACCATGTATGCTGACACTATTGAAATCTACTAGATGAGAAAGGCGGCGGTCTGCTTGAGCAGGTACAGTTATACGCTCAATCGCGGCGCAATTCCACAAGAAACTCTGCACTACTATAGCCGTGAGGAGCTGGAACTGATGACTACCTACCAGCTTCGGGAAATTTGCCGCCAAGAACGGCTGATCAATGGCATCCATGCTCCGCTGGATAAAGATGTCCTGATTTGGCAGATCATGCGGTTTCGAGGCAGGGAAGACCGGCTCTTTATCACAAAACCAGTAGATGGAGGATGGGAGCGCTTGGAAGGGCTGCTCTCCTCTGCACGGCTGAATTTAAACAATCCCCACACCCTCCAGGGTTGCGCTAAAATCACCGCTTACAACGGGATTTCTATTGAATATTTTGATCATTTTACGATTGGATATTTACCAGAGCTGGCGGATACCAACGCCTTGCTGGTCAGCGATGGGGAACTGTGTGCGATATTTAACCTGCGTGCTTACGGGAACAGCCCAGATAAGCTCTTTATTACCAAGGCGGCGGGCCTTGATTGCAAAGAGTCGAAAGTCCGTAACTATACCCTATATTGTATGGATAGGGTGCAGTCGGATCTTCTCTACAATCTCTATATGGAAGAATCCTCCATTGTTCCGGAGCATCTGCGTTTCTATGCGGTTCCTGTTCTTAATTTTGAGGTGCGGCCTTTGCTGGAGAGCCGGATGCCGCTGGCTATCGACTTTGGTTCTTCCAATACTACTGCAGGCATTTATTTAGATAACACCTATTTTGAAGGACTCAATGGTGATCCGATCGCCCAAATTTTAAAACGGGATCAGATCAACTATGTACCCTATCTGGATGTAGAACATGATGATGCGGAAACCTTGATTCTGCCCACTGTTGCCGCAGTTGTCAGCATTGATAATGGTGAGGTCCGCTACGCTTTTGGACATGAGGCCAACCGCCTTTTTCGCCTGAGCTACATCGACGAGGGGTTCTGTGTGTTCTATGATCTCAAGCGCTGGGTAGGAGACGCTGACAGGACTGAGGAATTGGTGGACCGACATGGCCACCGGATCTTTGCACCGCGCAGAGAGATCATCAAAGCATATCTGGAGTATGTAATCAGCTGTGCCCGACAGAGGTTCAAGTGCAATTTCAAGGCGATTCATATCTCCGCTCCTGTCAAGCAGAAGCCACTTTTTGTCCGGTTTTTCCAGGATATTTTGTCCGACTACCAGGTGGAAAGTGAAAATATGCTGGATGAAGGTGTTGCAGTTCTCTATAACACGATCTCCGAGATGATTGCTGACAAACGGTATCAGGATGGCCGGTCTTATCAGGCACTGATTATCGACTGTGGGGGCGGTACTACAGATCTCTCTTCCTGCCGTTTTCGTATCTCCGATCGGCGTGTGGCATATAAAATTGACATCACAACTGCGTATGAGAATGGCAACACTGATTTTGGTGGCAATAACCTGACTTTCCGAGTCATGCAGATACTCAAACTAACGTTAGCCCGTCAGTTAGGCGGCGATGACATTCCTGATCCAGCAGAATTGGTTCGAGATTTTGATGTGGATGTGTTTCGGCACGTAGACCGCGATGGTGTGGATGCTGTGTATGCTGGCCTGGATAGAGCCTATGAACAGGCAGAACGGATCCTTCCCACCCGGTTCAGAGACTATGAGCACAGGAGCCGCGCAGACTACTATGCGGTAAAAAATAATTTTTATTTTCTCTTTGAGATTGCAGAGCGTGTGAAGAAGTCATTTTATACACGCAGCAATATTCTTCGCATGGCCATTTCCAGTATTCCGTTTCAGGAAACTGCAACAGAAGTTCTTTTAGTGGATCGTTGGAAGCTTTCCGCCCTGCAGAATGGATGCATCCAGACATTAAAAGATATACCAACTGCGTACATCAATATTTATGAACTGAATCTCCTTCTGCGTGCGGATATTTATGGTATTGTCCGTCAATTTATGGAGGGGCCGTATGAAAGAGACGAATTACAGGACTATGAAATTCTACGGCTGACCGGACAGTCTTGCAGAATTGATATTTTCCGTGACGCTCTGAAAGAGTTCATCCCCGGCAAAATTATCGAATCGTCCAGACGACAAGAGGATGGAGAGCAGCTCTATGAATTGAAGCTCATTTGCTTAAACGGGGCGATCAAATATTTAAAGGACTGCAAATTCGGTTACGCCGATGTTCAGATCAATCACAGTCAGGCCGCTTTCCCCTATGTGATAACAGCGTTTACACACACTAACGAGGAAAAAATCTTGATTCACAGCTTGGATCGTTCTAAAATCCGTGGTTTTATTTCTCGTAACATGGCCGATCTGACTTTAAAGCTATTTTTAAAGGATTCGGAGGGACGGCAGCGATATGTCTATAATTGTACCTGCGATCCTACACAGTTTGAAAACAAGCAGCCAGAGGATATTGTTGCTCAGTATGGGGCTCAGATTCGGCAGGACGATTTGGATGACATTGTGGACAAGGAGCTTAAATTTTTCGTCCTGGCCGATGAGAGTCGCTGGGGCTTCACTGTAGTTCCTGTTTTGCGGCGGGATGGACAGCTTCAATTAGGCCCGGAACAATTTTTCCGCTTTGAAACGGAAGGTTGGGTGACCAACTTCTTTGATGGAACCAAATAAGTTCAATGGGGGGCGATATTATGAGTTCCTATTATAAAAGGCCGAGATTTTCTTCCGGAAAGCTGCTCCGAGCAGAACACATGGGGGCTTTGGAATGGCAATGCTTTGAGTTCCCATCTCTGTTTTTCCAAGGGTGGGGAAACGGTGTCCTTGCAGGCTGCAAATTGTTGACCACTGAGGACACAGTGACCATGGGGCCTGGTATCGTACGCTTTGAAGGTGAATTATTCGGAGTGCGCGAGCCAGTAAGCGTAGAGTATTACCCTACTGATGAAATTCGGTATCTTAAATTATATATCGGGAGCAATGAGGGGAATGACACCTGTGACATACGGAGATTTTCGCTTATCCTTTCCGATCACGAAAGGCTGGGTTCCGGTGAGTTGGAGTTATGCCGGTTCCGTCTTCAGCCGGGGGCCTATTTGCGATGTGCCTATACAGACTTTCGTGATCGTGAAACACTATATGATACGCTGAATACGATCCATGAAAGCTGGTCAGCGCCTGGTGGAACAAGTCTTTCTCCGGATATTACCGCGGCTTATGCAGAGGAAGCGCTTTCCATTGGAGGGATCCCGGATCTGGATATAGCGGTATGTCTGCAGTGGCTGGATCCGAAATTTGCTGTATCAAAGAAAGTAATTCAACATTACCTTGCGCACTATTCGTGCTTAGAAATAGGACAGGAAGTCGGTAATAAAGTTCTGTTCCAAGGGTTACTGACACGGCTGGAGCAGTTAAAAACCGGAAGGGGTCAGGGCACCCGCAATGCAAAACCTGCGCGCAGGATGATTCTGGTGGATTAGGGGGGGTAGCTGTGAGCGAAACAACACACGGCCCTATTTACATTACCAGGGGCATGAAAGCACAGTGCAGTTGTGGTACTGCGCCCAAGGGTCAGTATTTAAACATTCGTGTAGACCATGGTGTTGTAGCTGGCGCTGACCAACAGCCCGTCCTCAATACCAATGATCACACAGAAGATACTGTATTAAGTTTTGGAAACTGCACATCTGATTCTAATCCAAAATCGCAAATTCAAAAGGGTGTTCTCAATTTTCTGCTTGGTGGCAGCCCACTTAATCATATCGTGAAAGCGGTTTCCGGAAAAGGAGTGGTGGAGCATCTATCTAACCTAGGGATCGTTGGTTGTAAGTGTGAACCTGATACCCCACAGGTGTGGCAGCTGGGGGATGAAGAACATATTCTGGATGGCGCTCCGATCCTGACAAAAGATAGTGTCCTATATTGCCGCAACGGTGGCATTATCACCATTATGGAGGAACAGGAAAGCGAAGAAGGATCAGAGTCCGCAGAAGAACAGGCGGAGGGAAGCGAAGAAGTTGATGTTGTCGCTACTGAAGCTCAAGCTGCTTTTGATGCTGCGAAAGAAAAGCTCTCAGCGGCTGGAGTGCCCGAATCAGCCTTGACTGGCGCTTCGGGCGGGAAAAGCAGTGGCGGCCCAGAGGGTGGAGCTGTCGGGGCGGCCGCAGTAGTAGGGATGGTGGCTATGGCCGCCATGGCCACTTATTCCGCATCCATTTCCAGTCATGTGATGCCGGCTCTGGGAGTAGAAGGGGTATCTACAGATAGTTGTAAACAGATTCGCAGTTCCCCAACACAGCGGGCACAAACGCTGGCGCAGAATCAAAAGGTTGAAATGCCATCGGACGCATTGGATGGCCAGGGGCTGATCACCGATCCATCCAAATTGGGCGAGTACACGATGTTTCAGCAACCTGTCAGCTCGGCCGGCGGAGGAGCGGTGGCTGCTTATAATGCAATGAAACAGCTGGCGCCACAGTCAGCCCCATCTTTCCCACAGGTTATTTTTGATATAGAGGCATATGGGGCTGTAGAAACTCCAAACGGAATGTTTACTCCTGGGCTGTCGGATTACCTTGCTAAACAGGGTTGCGGTGTAGAATTTACGCTCCCAGGTGAAGCTGCTCCGGCAGGGCGGGGAGCTGCGGTAGGCCTTTCTTTGGAGCAAGGCGTGATGTCCTATCACACCTTATCACCGGATCAATGTGCCGGCTCCTTTTGCCTTGTGGTAACTCCGAACGATTAGGGGGTTCAAAATGGAACATTTTGATGAAGAAATTTTAAAAGCCCGCAAGAAAGCGGAAGATGCGGAAAAGGCCCGATTTTCCGCAAAGACAGTGGAACAGGAAAAGCAGCAATCCATCTATGATGAGTTTGTAGAGATTTTTAAAGTTCCTACAAAGTTTGAAGAGAAAACGGTTCTTCATGAAAAAGCGCGTATCTATATGCCAGTTGATTTTGAGGCCCGACCGGAAGATGAAATTAAAATCCTATTTTCCTTTGGAAACCCACCGCAGGAACTGTATGGGAACAGCTATGCCCCTTTCATTCTTGCGTTCCATTGGACAGAGCATCAAATAAGGGAGGGGAATCTTCCAGACCTTATGGCCTTTGCAAAGCAAATGATGGAGCGAATGGGGCCAAAGGCGCGGGTGATCAAAACAGATATTAAGAAACGTGACGAGGGCAATATAGG
>CALXSV010000091.1 GCA_944391235.1 uncultured Clostridia bacterium
GACCTTTGCCCATGATTTGCCGTTGGCAGAAATGATTTTGGCCAACAGAATTGCCGAGGTGGAAAGATGATACGCATTGGTTGCGGATGGGACAGCCATCGTTTGGTAGCGGGCTGTCCTCTGATTCTGGGCGGCGTACAGATTGCCCATTCACATGGCTTAGCAGGGCATAGCGATGCCGATGTCCTGCTGCATGCCATTATAGACGCACTATTTGGCGCTGCAGGCCTGCCGGATATTGGGCAGCATTTCCCGGATACGGATGCAGCCTACCGCAATATCTCTAGCATGGACTTGTTGCAGCGAGCTGTGCAGGAGCTGCATGCTCTGGGATGGCAAGTGCACAATATTGACAGTACGTTGATTGCGGAACAGCCAAAGCTGGCGCCGCATATTCTAAGCATGCGGCAAAATATCGCTGCAGCTTTAGCGCTTCCCTATTCTTTGGTTAATGTCAAGGCCAAAACTGCCGAGGGGCTGGATAGCGTCGGTCGGGGCGAGTCTATCGTCGCTCAAGCGGTAGTGCTGATCACCAGCCAGGATGTAGTAAAAACACAGTAAAGAAAGGACATGGCTTGATGAAGGAGCAGGAATTTATCATCACCATCCAGCCGGGTAACCGGCAGATTCATGCGGTGGAAGGCGATAATCTGTATACTGTATTGCTGGTTGCCGGTGTGATTGACCCACAGGATGCGCAGTCCGAGCAGCTATGCCTGGAGCGCGGAGTCGTTTCTCCTGCAATGGATGCCGCAGCGGAGGAGGCGGTGTTTTCTGCTGCCGAGCTAACCGAGGGCTGGATGCTGGCCTCGCAGCGTCAGGTGGCGGGTGATGCGGAGATTTTGCTGCATGGTGATGTGCAGGAGGAGCTGAGTGAGGAGCAGACTGCTTTGGGCAGCGGCTACGGTATGGCCTTTGATTTGGGTACCGGAACCATTGCTGCTGGGCTAGTTAATCTGGATAACCGTCGCATTCCCCTGATGTCTGCCTGCCCCAGCAGTCAGTTTGCCGTGGCAGTGAATGTGCGTGAGCGCTTACGCTTGGCAGCCCAGGACGCACAAGTTCTGGAGGAGCTAATCCGTTATCTGCGCAATGATATTGACGAGTTAACCAGCAAGCTGCTGCGCCGTGCCGGGATTACACGCGCGTCTATTTCTACCGTCATGGTTGCTGGCTCTTATTCTATGATTAGTCTGCTCTGCGGTCGCCTACCGCAGCCGGACAGCGACTTTGCCATTGGGCGGGTGGAAAGCTGCACTGCCGCGGACTTGCAGCTGACTATGATTCCCGGGGACGCACAAATCTATTTACTGCCTTCCGTGAGTGCAGATATTGGCGGTGATATGGTAGCAGCCGGGTTGGCTGCTGACTTACTGCACCGCAAGGATGATGCACATCTGACCATGCTGGTGGATTTGTCCATGGAGGGCGATATTATGCTGGCTGGACGCGGACATATTTTGGCCTGCTCTGTCCCTTCGCTGCCCTTTGAGGGTGAAGGTGTAAGCTGCGGTATGCCCGCGGTAACTGGTGCGATTAATGCGGTGCAGATTGACGATCTGGTCACCCTAAAAACGGTTCGTGATGGTCGACCCAAAGGAGTCTGCGGAGCTGGATTGATTTCTGCTGTGCAGTGCCTGCGCGCGCATGGGTTGATTGATGAGGAAGGCCGATTGATGGAGCCGGAGGATTTGCCGCCGCGTGTAGCGGCGCGCTTCCGCGCCACAGCCTCAGGACGGGAATTTGTACTTTTGCAGAAGGATGAGCGTTTTCCTCGCGATATCTCGATTACTCAGGAGGATGTGCTGCAGATGCAGCTGGCCAAGGGTACTCTGTATGCTGCCTGTTGCGCTCTGCTGAGCGCTATGGATGCGGATGAAGAGGATATTGGTGAAATCCTGCTGGCGGAATCCTACCGAGCCAATCTGGTGCCCGCTGCTGTACTGGATTTAGGCCTGCTGCCTGCGGTGGAGGCCAACCAGGTTCTTTCCATTGGCAATTCCGCTTGGCAGGGCGCTTATCTGGCTCTATCCTCGCGTCGTTTGCTGGAGGAAACGGAGGCGCTCGCCGCAGCCATCCAGCCCTTTGATTTGAGTACAGATGAAACCTATGCGGATGAATTTATTAAAGCGATGAATTTTTAAGTCAGGCAGAGCACAAATTGTTTGCTGTAGGCTGTGCTTGGCGCAAAGGATGATTCAGGAGGAAGATTGTCGATGGGAAAGAAAATTGGAATTTTGACCGGTGGTGGCGACTGCCCCGGCCTCAATGCAGTCATACGCGCGGTTACCCGCTGCTGTGTTTATGATTATGGTTGGGAGGTAATTGGCTTTAAGGACGGATATCGAGGCCTGGTTATGAACGACTATATGCCTTTAACCTATGATAATGTTTCCGGTCTGCTGGACAGAGGTGGCACGATTCTCGGTACCTCCAATCGAGATAATCCTTTTCATTTCCGCTGCCAAAATGCCGATGGTAGTGTGGAATACCGGGATATGAGCAGCCAAGTGATGGAAAATTTGCAGCGTGAGGGCGTAGATGCGCTGATTACCATTGGCGGAGACGGCACGCAGACCGCTGCCTATGATTTTTCCAAGATGGGCCTACCAGTGGTGGGCGTGCCGAAAACAATTGATAATGACTTGTATGGTACAGATATGACCTTTGGTTTTCAGACAGCGGTAAATACTGCTACCGAAGCCTTGGATGCGCTGCACAGCACAGCAGAATCGCATCACCGTCTGATGATTCTTGAGGTGATGGGGCGTTATGCAGGTTGGATTGCACTGACCGCTGGTATGGCAGGTGGCGCAGATGTGATTTTGATTCCTGAGTTGGCTTATGACCCGGCTCATATTGTAGAGGCTATTATGCGTCGCCGCAAATCCGGCCGTCACTACAGCATTCTGGTGGTGTCTGAGGGCGTGAAGCAGACCAATGGATCGCTGGTGGTACGCAATGTCATTGAGGATAGCCCGGATAAAATCCGCCTGGGCGGCGTGGGTATGGTGTTGGCCGACCAGTTGGAGGAAATCACTGGTATTGAAGCGCGCGCCATGGTTCTGGGACATTTGCAGCGCGGTGGCCGCACCATTCCTTTTGATAGGATTTTGGCTACGCGCTTTGGCGCAGCGGCAGCTGCTGCGCTTAAGCAGGGACAGAGCGGTGTCATGATGGCCTTGCAGGGACGCGATATTGTTTCTGTACCTCTGTCTGAGGTAGCGGGACGACAGCGTTTGGTCCCGTTGGATGATCCCCTGATTGAGATAGGGCGTTCAATTGGCGTTTCCTTTGGCGATTAAAGGTATGAAAATTCTATAATTTTATTGACAAACTGCAAGTATTCAGTTATAATAAATCTTGCAGTGCACGGGGGCGTAGCTCACTTGGGAGAGCGCTTGAATGGCATTCAAGAGGTAAGGGGTTCGATCCCCCTCGTCTCCACCAGAAGAAAAGACCAGTTATCGACTATGATAACTGGCCTTTTTCTTGTATGTTTATTTTTTTAGAGAAAATAAAAAATTTTATTAAAATTCACTAAAATAGTGTGCGTTGCAGTCACCGTTGTCTACAAATCTAAAGGCTATTTGTAATCTTGCGCAAGTCTTCTATGTTCGTGTCTTGATAATACCTTAACATTTCCGGGGAGGCGTGCCCAATAAGGCTCATTTTATCCTTATCCGGCGCTTCAATCGTTTTCATCAGCGTAGCAAAGGTGTGGCGCATGGAATGCGGCGATAATGTATGAGAGCCATCTTCTCGGATAGTATTTTCTATTTCCAGTTCTTCTAATGTCTCATAAAACAAGGCGCGAAAATCTTTCATGGAAATAGGTTT
>CALXSV010000092.1 GCA_944391235.1 uncultured Clostridia bacterium
ATGAGGTAACCACTACAGACGAGCTGATTCCTTCTGGCGAAACCTCCTCCTACCGCTCCAATCCGTTGGGCCTGGCTGAATATGCACTGTCGCGTCGCGTACCAGAATATGTTGGCCGCGCCAAAGATATCCGTGCGCTGCGGCTGGAGCAAGAAGCCGGACATACACCGACTGAGGTGGCAAAAATTCTGGCCCAGGTAGGCGGAGATTCTGATACCTGCTCCATTGGCTCCTGCATCTTTGCCCGTAAGCCGGGCGATGGCTCTGCGCGTGAACAGGCCGCCTCTTGTCAGAAAGTGCTGGGCGGTTATGCCAATATCTGCTACGAATACGCAACCAAGCGCTACCGCTCCAACTGCATCAACTGGGGGCTGGTTCCCTTTACCACCCAACAGGAATTCACTTATGAGGTGGGCGACTGGCTGTATGTACCCGGTCTGCGGCAGGCCCTGCTGCAAGGGGAAAGCGAATTTATAGCGCAGGTCATCCGGGCGGATGGCCGTCAGGAATCCCTGCGCTTACAGTGTGAGGGATTAACGGAAAAAGAGAGGGAAATCCTCACAGAAGGCTGCCTGATCAACTGGTATGCCAGCCACAAATCCTGAAGAAAGGCAAACACATATAGATTTATGGAAAAAATCAAGATGAACCCCATCGTAGAGATGGATGGGGATGAAATGACCCGCATTCTCTGGCAGATGATCAAAGACGAGCTAATCTGCCCCTATGTAGAGCTGAATACCGAATATTTTGACTTAGGCTTAAAGATGCGTGATGAAACAGAGGACGCCATTACGCATCAGGCAGCCGCGGCGATTCAACGGCTACAGGTAGGCGTAAAATGCGCCACCATCACGCCCAATGCCCAACGCATGGAAGAATATGCGTTGAAAAAGAAGTGGAAAAGTCCCAATGGCACCATCCGCGGCATCTTGGATGGCACCACTTTCCGCACCCCCATCATGGTATCCTGTATCCAACCCACGGTAAAAAGCTGGCAAGCGCCTATTACCGTTGCCAGACATTCCTACGGCGACATTTATCAGGCTGTAGAAATGCATACGGATGAGCCGGGTACCGCTTTCCTGCGCTTTGTTGGAGAAAGCGGCAAAACACAAGAGCTGGAAATCAAAAAGCTGGATGGCCCAGCCATTTTAATGGGTATGCACAATAAGGAGCAGTCCATTCGCAACTTTGCCCGTTCCTGCTTCAACTATGCGATAAGCAACCGGCAGGATTTGTGGTTTTCTGCCAAGGATACCATCTCCTCTACTTATGATGCCTGCTTCCGAGATATCTTTGAAGAAGAGTATCAGGCAAACAAGGCACAGTTTGAGCAGCTGGGGATTCACTATACCTATACGCTGATTGACGATGCGGTATCGCGCGTTATGCGCTCTTCCGGTGGCTTTATCTGGGCGCAGAAGAACTATGACGGCGATGTGATGAGCGATATGATTGCCTCGGCCTTTGGCTCTTTAGCCATGATGACCAGCGTACTGGTATCGCCCAGCGGCGCTTTTGTTTACGAGGCCGCCCACGGTACGGTAACCCGGCATTATTACCGCTATCTGGAGGGAGAGTCCACCTCAACCAATCCCGTAGCTACCATTTTTGCCTGGAGCGGTGCCCTGCGCAAACGCGGCCAACTGGATAACAATGCCGCCTTGTGTGACTTTGCCGATAAACTGGAAGCAGCCACTCTGCATACCATTGAATCCGGCGTGATGACCGGTGATCTGGCAACCATTTGTACGGGAAGTGCGAACAAGGTCGATTCTCTTGATTTCATCCGCGCCATTGCCCGGCAACTCTCCTAAAATTCATATAAAAACAGGACAAGCCCATGAAGAAAGAAATTTACAGCTGCACCTTTACGCAGCTGGACGGCTATTTTGAGGGGATGGCGGAAAATCCCGCCAAAGCTGCCCTGGTATTTGACTGGCTGTACCGGCAGAAATGCCTTTGCTTTGCAGATATGGAGGATTTAAAAGCCAGTGTGCGTACAGCCTTAGCACGAGACTTTACACTGCGCCGTCTCCCCATTCTCCAACAGCAGGAAAATGAGCAGGTATGCAAGTACCTGTTTGAGCTAGAGGATGGGCATAGTATAGAGGCTGTGCTGATGAAGCACGGCTATGGGCACGCACTGTGCGTGTCTACGCAGTTGGGCTGCAATATGGGCTGCATCTTCTGTGAAAGCGGACGCCTGAAAAAGCTGCGCAATCTAAGCGCGGGCGAGATGGTCGGCCAACTGTTGGCGGCACAGGCAGAGCGCGGCGAAAACATTCCCAATCTGGTATTAATGGGTATTGGCGAGCCCTTTGACAATTACGAGCAGGTGTGCAGCTTTATTGATATTGTCACGGATGTGCATGGGCTAGATATGGGACCGCGGCATATTACTGTCTCTACCTGCGGTCTTGTTCCGGGGATTGAACGTTTTCAATTCCGCAGCCGTCCCAACAATTTGGCGGTCAGCCTGCACGCGGCCAACGACGCGCTGCGCAGTCAGCTCATGCCAATCAACCGTGCTTATAATCTACAGGACTTGATGGATAGCATGCAAAAATACGCCAGCACCACGCGGCAAAAAATCACCATAGAATACCTGCTGCTACGCGGAATCAATGATGATTTGGATGATGCGGATGCATTGGCGCGTCTGCTCAGGCAGCTCAATTGCACCATCAATCTCATTCCTTATAACGAGACCAGCCACAGCAAACTACGGCGCAGTACGCCGCAGCAGACCCGACGCTTTTTCGAGCGCCTCAAACGCTATGGGCTATACGTAACCCTGCGTAAGGAGCTGGGCGCGGAAATCCACGCAGCCTGCGGCCAACTGCGCGCACAGCAAATGGCGGATACA
>CALXSV010000093.1 GCA_944391235.1 uncultured Clostridia bacterium
ATAATATGCCGAATCCGCAACATCGGTAAACTCGACCTGCGTATGCATAGATGGCGAACCATCTAAACGGTAGAGCATACTTACCAGCATAGCGCGTGTACCAGCATCATCCGGACGAAAACGGCCATTGCCGCTGCCCATCATGATCCCTTTCTCCGTAACATAGTGCACCGCAGCATAATACCAATCATCCCTATTTACATCTAAATAGGGACTAGCTAGCCCATCCGCCTGCGCAGTCAGTGCATAAACGGCCATTGTACCGGAAACCTCGCAGGCAGCCAACAGCAAGGCCGTATCATCCTGCACAGGGATAAAGAACAGTCCTTCCGGCGCTACATCATCCATGATAGGCGCGGAAAAATCCCGACTGTTTATATAATTGACAAACTCTGTCTTCTCCGGCTGCGTGATATCATAGATCACAATACCGCCAATACGCTCTAAAGCAACAAAGGCATAGCAACGGTCGGCAACTGTACCTAGCGCTATACTTTCCGGCTCCGGACCCTTTTTGCCAGAACGGTTATCCAGACTGATCTTGTCATTGGAGCAATTAAAATAAGCAGCTAAATTCGTTGCGGTAATCTCTTCAAAGGCGCTGCCGCTATCAAAGATAAGCTCTAAACCATCATCTGTGACTTGATAAATGGAAAAGGAGCGGCCACCAAAAACATAATCCTTATCCTCAGCCAACCCATCATACAAAGCAGCGTTAAACCAGACTACATCTTCCGCAAGGGTGAGACTTCCGCTAGGCGAGGTCTTGCTTTCAATTTCATTGTCCAGCCCCTCCCAGTCAGAACGGCTATCTCCCTCGTTGGCTGTCAGCAAATAACACCGGCCATCATATTCATAAAGAGCAATGCCATCTGGCATCTTAATACCATATACTGGATAATGAGCCAACTCAATATTGCCGTCATCTTGCAAATCTATTTTTGTTGTGCGATAATCCTGCAGGCCTAAAGGATAGACTGCAGCAAAGGAGGCCGCAGCAATATCCAGCACAGCAATGGCATTTGCCTCCTGCAAAGCGACATAAGCAGTTTTGCCATCCGTAGAAACAGCAATGTATTCCGGCTCAAAATCTCTGGACGGGCTGCTGTCCTTCTGGATGAGAACACCAGCTTTGGTTAGGCTCTCACGCTGTGCATCAAAGCGATCAAAATAAACGGTTTGAACCGCCATATCTGGCACGGATACAATCGATACAGAGCCTTTGGGGTCAACATCCGTAACCCCTTTACGTGGCTCACCTTCATCCGCAGTTAAAATAGTTGTGCTGTCTGAAAAAACCAGCATATCCGGCTGCACACCAACAGCCACCATATCTTCAAAAACCAGGCCGCCACTAGCATTGCAGGAAAAAAGGGCTACTCTTCCGGCTTTGGCATAATCTGCATCCTGTAAAGCAACCGCAAGGTAAGTGCCATCCGGAGAAACCGCGACCGAGGTCATATCTCCATAAGTAAAGCTACTGTCTTTTCCCTCTACCAACGCGCGAACATCGATTTCCTCACCACTCAGCTGCACTGGGTCGGAGGTAGAAGAATACGTTACAGGAACGCAGTCGAGTGTTCCCTTTACCCCATTTACGATGTAGGCACGGCTGTTTTGGAAGTTATAAGCGACAATCTCCGCGCTTCCGCCATCCTCATTCATGGCGCCAGCATTATAGCGTCCCGCCAGTACAGCAGACAAGCTGCTCTGATTGTTATAATATCCTGCATATTTTGTATTGCTTGTCTTAAGCGCAGTACTGTCCGTCTCTGCAGCCAAAATCATCGCAGAGCCCAGACACAGCAATACAAAGGCCAATCCTACGGCAAGCAGGAAGTTGCGACTCAGTGTTCTCATAAGGTTTACATTCTCCTTTCATCAATCCAATCTATATCAACCTGCGGAACATCTCCCAGGATTGTCTTCCGTTCTGCCTGCACCAAATAAAGAACATTCAGAAACTCATCTTATCATCCATTTTAAAAGCAGCCTGTAAACTATGATAGCTACAGACTGTAAATTTTCTGTATAATCCCGGCAGCAGGCATAAGCATAGACTGAAAAATTCCTAACCTGCCCAATAAACAAAAGAGCAGATGAGCTTTCTCCCATCTGCCAGCGGTTAGATGCTGAAATTCAGAAAAACAAATATTTATCGTTAGAAATAAACCCACAGCCTTTATCTGTGTTGCTCCATTTTACTGTGCCGTTACTAATTTGACTACCTCTATTTCGTACCCATAGAAAAAAACCACATTCCGTAAACCATCTCCACAGTATGTGCAACAGAGCAATTCATGAATACTGTTTATGTACCACATAAACAAAAGAAAACTCTAAGGATATTATTTTCTTCAAAGCAAGAAATATCAAACATACAAACCAGCCATACAGCAAGAACAGGCGGAAAAACTGCTGCCTTAGCCTAAAAAAGCACCACGGAAAAATTCCGTGGTGCTTTTGCGTAAACATTTTATAGAAATGCTCTATACTTGTATTGTACCACACCAAGTCTGGCTATGGCCAACTTTCTGCTTATACATACAAATGCATCGGATAGGACAGATACTGCAGCTCATCCAGCTTTTCTACTGTTACATATCCAGCCGGTGCTTTCAGCACGCTGGGGATACGGTTGACAATAGTAGCGCAGGTATGCTCTACGGTAGCTGGTTTTTGAACAAAGAAGGTGGTATCCGGCTCACCAATAATCTTCCAATCACACATATCGCCGTCATCCGGACCATAGACCTTACCAATGCACTGCGTTTCGATGATCGGTCCCTGGAAGGTCTCAGTAGTGACAACCGCGCTCATGCCAATGCAGTTCCCTTTAGGAATGGTAGCGCCCAGCGTTTCGGAGTACAAATCCTTATCATAAAAATACGGTACGCATTTCTGCGTTTGCGATTTAATGGTCCAGCCCATCTTATTGCACAGAGCCTCGTTCGAATTCCAGACATAGGAGGGCTCCAAGGTAGTAGGATGCGCAATCTTTTCTTCAAATTCTTCCGGGGTCATGCCAGCGCCATGCGCTTGGGCCAAAGCGAGGCCGTAGTCTTCTACATTGTAGCTGACTGCGCCTTCAATCCGGTCAATACGCTGTACGCCACCGGCTACGCAACCAATCATGTTAATCCAATAGATATCCTGCATACCGGAACCCACAATTGTGCAGCCATTCTCTTTGGCCATAAGATCCAGCTTATTTGTCAAAGCAGCAGAAGTTGTCCAGGGATAAATAGCTTCTTCACAGGTTGAAATTACATTTATACCGCGGGAAACGCATTTTTCAAAATGGGGATACACATCATCCATAAAGCTGAACAGCGTTACAACAGCGATATCCGGATCGCATTCGTCCAGAACAGCATCTGCATCATCGCGGATTGTCACGCCCAACTTAAAGCCAAGTTCAGCAAAGTCACCCACATCCATGCCAACAACGGCAGGATTAATATCAATTGCGCCTACAATCTCCGCCCCACTTTCATACAAGTAACGTAGAATGTATTTGGCCATTTTACCACATCCGTACTGTACAACGCGAACCTTTTCATTCGTCATGCTAAACTCCCCTTTCTACTTTGTATTTATAGATTATCTAAAGCATTGCTGCTTTATACTTATATTATAAAGCTTATTGTTTCTATAAGGTCAATAGGGCAAATCTGATAAAATACTGTAAAAAGTGTGAAGCTTCTGGAAAGCTACAGAAAGGCATTAAGCCAATTTAACAGGAATTTGCAGTCGCAGAAACATATCGCGCTCTTGGGCGGAAAAGGGCAGCTCAGCAATCACCTCACAGATATAATCACCCATAATCTGATACTGTTTATTTTCTATTTCCGTAAGCAGGCGCTGTATGTAGTTTTTTTCCTTTTCAAATTTATTGCAGTATATGCATAAATAAGAGCCAGCAGGGATAATAGTGGTTAAGCTCTCTTCCACATAATCCTTATCTACAGTAACAAAAACCTCAGTCGAAACCAATTCCCGAGCCAAAAGCCTGTCCTTACGCAAAATGGTGCCGGCATTAAAAAAATAGATTTGCGGAAGCTGATTGCGCAGTAGCTCCTCCTTTAAATTTCGTAAAATATGCTCGTATACGTCTATGTCATAATTATAGAAATTTATTTTTGAATCTGCTACAAAAATGCGCCGTTTGGGAATATACTCAATTGTAATTTGTCCATCTGGCGGCGCATTTTCGTACATCTCATAGCTATCCAGTGTGCGCTCAATGGCCCTTTTCTGATAGTTGAGCTGACGAATCTGCTGATCAATGGCATCACGGTTTTGTGTTAATATTTTTTTGGTCAGCTCCAAATCCTGATGCTGTAGTTGCTCCTTAATCTCCTTAAGCGTTAAGCCCAGAGATTTCATGTATTGAATCATATCCAGCTGCGCGCTCTGACGAATATCATAATAACGGTAATGATTGTTCTCATCCCGATACATAGGAGAAAACAGACCGACTTTATCATACAACCGCAACGTCTGATTTGATATGCCATTGAGTCTGGCCATCTGCCCCACCGTCAATTTTTCCATAAGCGTATCCCCTGTCCGTAAAACAGTTACGGTATTAATCCACATTGAACATTATAGTTGTAATACCTTTTCCAATATGATGCATTATTTCCAATAATAAGGAATAATCCTATTTATAATATAAAGTATAACAAATTCAAATAGTCTTTTCAAATAAAAACCGACAATAAATCTGCGCAACACCCTTTGGCCAATCTATATAGTAACACGAAGCATAGCCAAGCTAACTTGACCTCTGGACAAAAACTTTTACTTCCAGAAAAGAAAGCAAAAACCTCTACGCATATCCGCGTAGAGGTTTTTCTGTGCACAGCGCCCCAGTTCGACCTTTTTCAGCCCAAACATGTGATATAAATAATTAATTTTGCATAATAAAACAACCATTTGCGTAAAAGGAGAAAGCAAGATGAAAAATAAGACCTGCTGCTTTAGCGGACACCGCGTCATTTCGCAGGGACAAGTGCAGCAAATAAAAAAACAACTCTACACAGAAATTGAAAAAATGATCCAAGGGGGCGTACAATACTTTGGAAATGGCGGTGCACTGGGCTTTGACACTATGGCTGCGCAGATCATTATAGAGCTAAAAAAACAGCATCCTGCAATCCGGCTGATTATGGTACTTCCCTGCCGGAATCAGGACATAAATTGGAAGCCGGCAGATAGGCAACGTTTTCGTGACATTTTGGCCAAAGCAGATAAGATTGTCTATGTATCAGAAAAATACTATCCCGGGTGCATGCAGAAGCGCAACCGTTATTTGGTAGATAATAGTGCACATTGCATTTGCTATCTGCATAAAAATAGTGGTGGCACAGCCTACACAGTGCGCTATGCCCAGCAACTGCACTTAAACATCATTCGCATTGCACAGAAAATAGAGGAGCCTGCGGATTAAACGCTGGCTATTATCCGGGCAGGCTGTGCTTTTCATTGCATAACCGCATATAGCGGCTACAAAAGACTGTTTATCCGGCAATTTCAAAACAAAAGAGACATTGATATCATCATCAATGTCTCTTTGTTTACTTGATAGAATAGATGCTGTACGCAGCTCGTTTACTGAATACGCCCAACGGCACAGGCCAGCAGAATGCTGCGGTATTTGTTATCCTTAGAAGCGCCGCGGGAGGACATAACAAAGGGAACTTTAAAGCCCATAATAAACGTACCCGTACGGTTGTGTCCGGTGTTAATAATGGTCTTAATACCAATATTAGCAGCCGCCAAATCCGGATAAATCAGCACATCGGCATCGCCGGCAACTGGACTATCAAAACCTTTAATTTCAGCGGATTCCTTACTAATGGCAAGGTCAAAGGCAATCGGACCTTCCACGATGCAGCCGGTAATTTTACCATCCAGGTATTCCTGCTTCAACTGGGCATTGTCAACGGTGTCCTGCATTTTGGGATTGACAACTTCAACTGCAGAGAGCAGCGCAATCTTAGGCGTATCAAAGCCCATTTTACTCAAAGCCAAGGTGCAGTTTTCAATCATCTGGCGTTTCTGATCAACATTCAGATGAGGATTTACTGTGCCGTCGGTCAGAACCAGCAGTTTATGATGGGTTTCGATTTCAGCAAAGCACAGGGCATGCACCAAACCGCCAGCCTTCATGTTGTTTTCTCTCTTCATGAGAACACCAAAGATTTTGCTGGTATCAATCAGGCCCTTCATGATAACGTCGCCTTTGCCCTCATTAACAAGGTCAGCGGCCTTTTTCGCTGCATCTTCCGGAGTAGCAGTCGGAATAATTTCAAAGTTATATTTTACTGCATCTAACTCTTCCAGATACTGACGGATTTTCGGCTCATTACCAATAAGAACCGGCTCGATAATGCCCTGGTTGTAAGCATCAATAACCGCTTCTAAGGAATGCTTGCTTTCTGCGGCAACCAGCAGCAGGCGTTTACGCTCCATATTGGTCTGCAGGGCTTCTACCAACTGGTCAAAATTTGTATACGTAGTCATCTTGTCCTCCTAAATTTCAGCTCACATTATTTAGCAGCTTTTGCCTTTTCCGGATTTACCTTGCGGGCATAGAAATCTGCTTTATCCTTATAGCCCTTGGGAATCGCAACATACTCTTTGGCAACTTCCTCGCCTTTAATAACGCGCAGACCGCCGTCTGCCAAAGCAGCCATTTCATTTTCACCAGGGTAAATTTCAATTGGTGCAAGGAAACTGACCTTTTCGCTTACCATATCGGTAAAAGTTTTGGAATAGGCCATACCACCGGTATAAACAATGGCATCAACATTACCGCCTACAGCTACGCACATTTCAGCAATGCCTTTTGCGCACTGATAAGCCATGGCATCAACAATGGTTTTGGCCTTTTCGTCGCCATTCTCGACCATTGCCATAACATCTTTGGCATTCTGCGTACCAAAATAAGCAACAAAACCTGCCTTACCATTGAGATGCTTGTACATTTCTTTTTGTGTATATTTGCCGGAATAGCACATTTCAATCATATCCTCTGTTGAAATACGTCCGGCGCGCTGCGGGGACATCGGGCCGTTAAAGGCATGCGACATATCAACCAGACGGCCGCCTTTGAAAGCAGAAATAGAAATACTGCCACCAAAATGCGCAACGACCAAACGGCACTCCTCAAAGGGCTTGCCCAACTTTTTGGCAACTTCACGGCCAGTCTTACGAGCATTGAGCGGATGGCCGCGAGAAATATTTTTGACCTCAGGCAGACCGCTGATGGTAGCCAACAATTGATATTCCAAAGTAACAACGCTATCATAAATAATAACCGGAATATCGGTTCCCTCAACCAAATTTCTGCCAATAATGCAGGATAGGGCAGATTCATGTGGGGAAAAGGGCTCATAGGTAAGAACATCAATCATCAAATCATTCACAGCGTAAGCGCCGCCTTCACAGGGAACAATGGGGCCGCCACGGGCAGCAATGATATCAATGGAATGAATATCAATTCCTGCTTCTTTCATGAATTCTCTGACCACGCGCGTACGGTAATCCAACTGATCAATTGCAGTACGGGAATTGGCCAGCTCTTCCTGGGGAACAAACAATTCTTTACGCTGTATCTCCGTTGTGTTCTCATAAAGGGCTACTTTGGTTGAGGTAGACCCAGTGTTAATGACAAAAATACGATACGTATCCTTGGTCACAAAATCGCCTGCCTTTCTTGAATTTGTAAATGTGGCAGTTGTATAATCTTATACACCGCCTTTTATCCATACTATATAATATAGCATAACAAAATACGCTTGGCAAGATTCTGCTCGTAAAATCCCCTGCCAAACGGATAATATTTTTGTAGAAAACATCCCGTCTGCCGTAGCAGCAGCATGCAACCAAAAGCACAGTCCCCTTGTTATACCAAGGCAACTTTGCGTTTTATCTGCGCCGTAAGGAGGGCAGCAACATTAAAATCGGATAGAATTCCAGTCGCCCCAACAGCATACATAAAGAAAGAAGCAGTTTAGCTGGATCAGAAAAAAAGGCAAAATTAAAGATTGGCCCAACCTTGGATAAACCGGGGCCTACATTGGACATGCAGGTAAACACTGCCGTAAGGTTGGTAGTAAAATCCCAATTATCCAAAGATATCAGCAGCATAGCCAAGAAAGAAATAAAAAAGTACAGTAATAAAAAAATATGTGTACAATTTATAGTAGCGCGGTCTACCGGCTTCTCATTCAGCACAACACTATGAACGGAACGCGGATGCAGCAAACGACGCAACTCCTGCCGTATGGACTTAAAGACAATCAAAATGCGAGACATTTTGATCCCACCACCCGTACTGCCCGCACAGGCGCCAACCAGCATAAGAAGCACCAATAAGCTCCCTGCATATTGTGGCCATAAGCCAAAATCAGCCGTGTAAAAGCCGGTTGTACTGATGATGGAGGAAACCTGGAAGAAAGAATAACGTAGGGAGGAAGCAAAATTATTGTTATACAGAGGGAGAATACACAGAGCAATGCTGAGTGTGGCAAAAGCAACAACGCCCAAATACCATAGCAATTCCTCATTACGGAAGGCAAGGCGAAACCTTTTTAACAACAAAAGGAAATACAGGTTAAAATTCAAGCTAAAAAGCAGCATAAAGATGCTTATCACGATATCTATATAGGCACTGTTGAAAAAGCTGACGTTGCTGTTTTTGTTGCTAAAACCGCCAGTACCAGCAGTAGAAAAGGAATGGAGCAGCGCATCGAAAAAATTCATGCCGCCGAGCATTAGCAATGCAGTTTCCAATAGCGTTAAAACAAGATAAATAACGTATAAAATGGTAGCGGTATGGCGCATACGCGGAACCAGCTTTCCCACAGTAGGCCCTGGTATTTCCGCACGCATAATATGCATGGAACGCTCCTCTGAAAGCGGCATAACTGCCATTACAAAAACAAGTACGCCCATACCGCCAATCCAGTGGGTAAAGCTGCGCCAAAACAACAAGCTATTGGGTAGCGCCTCTATATCAGTCAAAATACTCGCGCCTGTGGTGGTAAAGCCTGATACCGTTTCAAACAGGGCATCGGCAATATTGGGAATAAAGCCGCTAAAAATGAAGGGTAAGGAGCCACACACAGACATGGCAATCCAGGATAAGCCAACACTGACAAATCCCTCGGCTTCATAAATCAGATCATTTTGCGGCTTACGACCAGTAAACAGCAAACCAATGATAGCGGTAATGGCAATGGTTAGCACAAAGCAACCAACTGGCTCATCATAGATAATCGCCGTAAACAAAGGCAACAGGAGTAATATAGCCTCTATACTCAATACGCGTCCAACAACGCGAAAAACCATCCGGTAATTCATATTGAACCTCGCTTCTTGCACTAAATTAGGATATCATCAAGGTCCCGCAGTTTGTGTTTGGAGGTAACAACAATCACCCTGTCATCTGCCTGTATTTCATCATCCCCACCAGGTATAATACACAAATCATTGCGGATAATGGCTGCCACTAAGATATCTGAGCGAATGGCTATGGATTTAAGCGGGGTGTGCAAACACCTGGCTTTATCCTTCGCTCGAAATTCCAAGGCCTCTACCGTGCCATCTGCAATATGATATAAGGTTTCCACATTGCTTCCCTGGGTATTCTGAGAGGCAATGACATACTGCAAAATATGCTGCGAGGTTATTTTTTTAGGCATGATCACGCTATCTACGCCAACACGCTCCAACAGGGTAATATAATGGGCGCTGCCCACCTTGGTAACAACCTTTTTCACGCCACAGGATTGTGCGTACATGGCAATCAGACAGTTGCTCCTATCCGAATCCGTCAGCGCTACGAAGGCGTCGGTCTGCTCTAGTCCTTCCTCCTGCAAAAGATCGGGCAAATTGCCGTCCCCACAGACAATCGCAGCTTTAGGCAGAGTATAACTCAACATTTCGCAGCGCTCTTTATCACGTTCAATAATCAGCACCCGCATACCCATAGCCAACAGGTTTTGGGCTAGATAAAGCGCAATTCTGCCGCCGCCCACAATCATAATCGTACGCACACTAGCCTTTGTACAGCCTGTGCTCTGGGAAAAAACCTGCGTATTCTTGGGAGAGGCCACCAGGCTCAATTTGTCGCCGCCCTGAAGCACAAAATCACCGCTGGGAATAAAGGTTCGTTCCCCACGCTGCACAGCGCATACCAGAACCTTGGCAGAAACAACAGATGGGATATCCCGAAGCGCAATCCCATTAAGCATATTATCATCAGAGAGCCGCAGCTCCACCAGTTCAGCACGTCCATTGGCAAAAGGCTCTACTTTAATGGCGGCAGGGAAACGGATGATACGTGAAATTTCATCGGCCGCCGCCTGCTCCGGATTAATGGCCATAGATAAACCCAAGTCATCGCGCAGATACTCCACCTGGCGGCGGTACTGCGGGTCGCGCACACGCGCAATCGTGCTTTTGGCGCCCAACCTACGTGCCACTAGGCAACAAAGCATATTAACCTCATCTGAATTGGTAACAGCAATCAATAAATCCGCCTTATCTATGCCAGCCTCTATCTGTACGTCATAGGCAGCACCATTGCCCTCCTCGGTAATAACGTCCAACGTATTCGCAACGCGGGTCGCAGAATCGCTATCTGCGTCAATAACCGTAATGCTATGCCCTTCTTCAGACAAATGCTTGGCTAGCGTATAGCCCACCTGTCCGGCACCAACAATAAAGATCTCCATATATAGCTCCTTCATAGCTCCTTATCGCTAGAGAATATTAGTTATCGGTAAAGCGATATCCCACGCCTATTTCCGTGAGTATGTATTTGGGATCAGAGGTATCTTTTTCGATTTTACGGCGTAGGCCAGCCATGCACACGCGAATGCCCTTAGGGTCCTCGGTTTCCTGATACCCCCACACTTCTTTCATTATCTGCTTATGCGTAATCACTTTACCGTGATTGGTGGCCAATAAAATCAGCAGTTTATACTCCAATGGCGTAAGATGAATTTCTTCCCCACTCAAAAAGATTCGGCGACGCTCGCGATCAATCACCAAATCGCCGAAACTTAACGTATCCTGCTCATTATCGACAGAATTCATACGTGAAATAAAGCGCTCCATAACACGGATTCTGGCTGTTAGCTCACCCATGGAAAAGGGCTTGGTAATATAATCATTGGCACCAGCGTCCAGGGCCATAATCTTATCCTGCTCCAGCTCGCGGGCAGAAACGATGAGAATGGGAATTTGCGACATTTTACGAATTTCAATAATTACATCATTCCCGTCAATATCCGGCAGGCCCAAATCCAGTATGATAATATCCGGATTGAGATTTTTAAAGGCTTCGATTCCGCCTTTACCAGTTGTTTCAACTGTGAGCTCATAGCCCTGTGTTTTCAAGGCCAGGGACAAAAAATTGATGATCATGGTGTCATCTTCGATTAACAGAATGTGAACTGCCTTGCGCATACTACTCATCCTCCATTGGTACATTTATGCGAAACATAGCACCGCCCTCAGGCAGATTACAGGCTGTAATCGTGCCGCCGTGCTCTTCGATGATAGCCTTACAAATGGCCAGCCCCAGGCCTACACCGCGCCCTTTATCCGAGCGGTGGCGCTCCATCGTGGTAAAACTGACAAAAATCTGCGGCAGAAGCTGGGGATCTATACCACAGCCATCATCTTTAATATCAATAACCGCATTTCCATCCTTTTTATATACATCGATTTCTACATGTGCATTGCTTCCTGCATGTTTATAAGCGTTATCTAGCAAATTCAGCAGCACCTGCACAAAAAGCCGGCCATCCACCTTAACCATCAGAATATCCGGTGGATAGGAAATATGAATTCTCTTTTCTGCAGTAAGGGCTGGAATACGTGAGACAGCCTGATTAATCAAGTCATCAACCGCCTCGTACTCCATGGATAGCTTTAATTCTCCAGCATTAAAGCGGGTTAAATCAAGAATATTCTGTACAGTCATGCTTAGCCAGGTCGCTTCTTCATTAATATTACTTACCAAGGTACGAATCGAAGCATCGTCTAACTCTTCATAATTATCTAGAATAGTACTGCTCGCGCCTGTTATAGCGGTCAAGGGGGTACGAATATCATGCGAAATACTGCGTAGAAGGGTGGTTTTCAAACGTTCACGCTCAATAGCCATCCGCATGTTTTCCTGTGCCACCGCCATATATTCGCGATCCAGCACCAGCGCCATCTGATAAATAACAACACGAATAAACTTTTCTGCATCAAAATGCTCATTATGAAACTTCTCCGTGTTAAAGGTTATGTTTCCGATTTCATCGGTTGCACCACGTATAGATAAGGATAAGCCAGGATGCTGCGCATCATATCCCGGGGAAGAATAGGTTAGCTTTTTATTGGAAAATTTATTTTCATCTAAGCGAATAGAGCAGTTATAGCCGCTTAAAGTAGCTATATACCCAACGGCGCTTTCTACAATCTGCTCTACAGAACCAGTATTGAGAAAATGCTCGGTAACGCTGTAAATCATTTGTGCGGTTGTTTCATTATATTGTGCGATTTTTGCTCTCTGCTGCAAACGGGAGGAAACAAAACCGCAAATCAGCGTTGCCAACAAAAAAAAGATAAGCATGATCATATCTTGCTGATCATGTATCGCAAAACCAAAGGCCGGGTCCGTAAAGAAAAAATTAAAAGACAGGGTGATAAGAACGGAGGTCACGATACCATATAGGTAACCACCGGTAACAATGGTGGACAATAAGACCCCAACCATCATAACAATGGTCATGTTCTCTTCTTCTACCCCCAGCTGTGAAAGAAGCAGTGTTACCAAGGTAATTAGTATACAGATAACAATAACAAAAAGCCAGCGATTCAAACGTTGACGCTGCGGATGAGGACATTCTATATCACATAACACACTCAAAATGCCGAATTCAGCTTTTTTACCATTCATATTACAATAACATACCTTAAAGTGTTTTTAATGCCGAAGCCTATGTTTTAATAGAAAATTAATGCTTTTATAATATATATTATATGTTTTTATGTTTTTACCTGCCTGATATCCACGTACTTATGCGATATGCGCAAAAAAGCTGCCCCAGATACTGGGGCAGCTGAACAAAGTACCCTATGCTATTGTTTCTTTTAGAAAAACAGAAAACGCCGTTTTTTCTGATTGTCTGCCTTTTTGTCTGCATCATCGTCAAGAGTTAAATCTTCCTCCACAGCCGATTCAGACGCATTGGA
>CALXSV010000094.1 GCA_944391235.1 uncultured Clostridia bacterium
GCGTTCTTTTCATTGGTCTTCCAGGTTACATAGCTGTAACCATCGTCATCTACCAGACCAATTGCGGAAGTGAGCGTATCTTTGCCCACATATTTTACTTTGTAGCAATCCAAAGCTTCGGCAGAGACGGAGGCCATTTCCGCACGGGTGATGTAAGTAGGACCATTGTACTGAATGTAGTCCAGGAGTCCAATTTCAGCAGCTTTGTTGGCATAGCCAATCGGATAGGTGCTGTCAAAGTTGTAGCCCAGGATACGCAGAACTACGGTAGCAACTTCCTGCATGGAAACTTTGCCGTTGGGGTCAAATTTATATGCGCCGCGACCGATCATCGGATCGTTGGCAAGAACAGTGTTGATGTAGACTTTGCCCCAATAGTTAGCAGGCACGTCAGTGAATTTGCTAGCTTGGGTTGAATAGTAATCAATATTCTTTGCCTATTTCCCTTTTGTGCAGGCCCCTTGGCATGGGGCTTGGCCTGCCGGAAAGTTGGTTTTTTGCAAATAAACTGTTGCGTTTCCTGTCATATTCCGGTATGATAGGATATGCCGAAGGGTGTTTAGGGGTACGGCGCAATGCGGCAGAGGAGCCTGTTTTCTGGCTTGTCTTTGCCCAAAATCCGTCTAAAAAGGAGATAAACAAATGGATAAACACGTAACATGGATGAAAAAGTTTTCTATCGTTCTACTGGCTATGGCTATGCTGGTCAGCCTGTGCGCCTGTGGCAGCGGCCAAGATGCAAATGCAACCCCGGCTGAGGTGATTAAAGCTGCGCAGGAAAAAATGGCGGAAGTCACCAGCATGAGCTATGATATGATCATGGATATGGAAATGGGTATTGCTGAGCAGTCTTTTGTGATGAACACTACGGCAACTGCTGACCAGATTGTGGAGCCTCTGCAAATGAAAATGGAGATGTCCATGAACATGGGAGAGCTCGGCACCACCGCTACAACCATGTACATTGCACAGGAAGATGGCAAGTTCATGTGCTACATGGGAATGGACGATGGTACTGGCAACATGATTTGGCAGAAGCAGGAGATGACAGACGTAGATGAAATTATGGCCCAGTATGATGGCAAGGAATCTATGGATGTATACATTTCCAGTGCGGAAGGTTTTGTTGAGAATGGAAGCGAAGAGATTAATGGCGAGGAGGCTACCCGCTATGATGGTACAATCTCCAAAGATGCGATGAATGAGGCGTTGGAAACCTCTGGTGCGCTTTCCCAGTTCTCCAGTCTGGGCCTTTCTGAAGATGCGCTGGCCAGCATGATCAATGATTTGGGCGAAATGCCGATTAGCATCTGGATTGGCAAGGATAGCGGCCTGCCGGTAAAATATGACATGGATATGACGACTGTTATGCAGAACCTGATGACCAATATGATGGATAGCATGGGTGGTAGTGCGGATATGGAGCTGACCATTAGTAAAATGACTATATCCATGACCCTGCGCAATTTCAACGGGGTTGAGGCAATTGAAATTCCCGCAGAAGCCCAGGCTGCACAGGCTCTGTAAAGATAGCGTTGCTCTATTTGCACATACTTGCAAAACAGATAAAAGGACTTTGCTATGCTGGCAACAGCCTGAGCCGTTTCCCCAGACAAAAAGCATCTTACCTCTTACAGGTAAGATGCTTTTTTATTGTCTACGCTATGTTTTATGCGTTGCTGGCAGCCTGCTCCTTTTAGGATATTTTTTCCTGTAGTACGGCTCGGCGGATGTTTTCGTTTTGCTCAAAAAAGTATTTAATAATATCCTTTCTGGTGACAATACCAATAAAGGTATCCGCATCGTCAATTACAGGAATAAAGTTTTGATTCATGGAGCGCATCAGCAGCTCTTCTACAGTAGCTGTAATATGCACGGGCGGATTTTTCTCACGCCGCAAGATATCGTATATGTACATTTGCTCTGTATTACGGATATGAATCTCTGGTATATCTTCCTGTAAATCATTATCCAGTAAATACCACAGAAAATCTCCTTCGCTTACTGTGCCAAGATATTTGCCGGCACGGTTTATTACCGGTATGGCTGTATAGCCATGATGTCGAAGTTTTTCCAGCCCCTGCCTAAGTGTAAAGTCATCATATAGATAGGCAACTGTGCTTTTGGGTGTTAGAAAAAAGGCTACATTCATACTTTATTAAACCTCCTGTTTTTGGTGGATAATATGCGCTGCTATGAGATGCGCAGTTGCTGCATCTCACCTAATACATTATACTTGAAAGTGAGCGCCTCCTGCCGTTTGGGGTTTGGATTCAGTAAAATATCATGATTTAAGCAGCCAAAAAACAGCTTATCCACTCCCAGGTGTAGACAGGATAGGATTGGCACACTTTACCAATCCTGTCCTGTTCTTTCCAGCAGCCACGTTTGACAATCAATCTTTGTCCTGCGTGCATTGCTACACAGTAGATATCCAGGCCAGCTACGCTTATTCTGCAGCAGTATCTACAGCAATGATTCTCTCGTTGCCATAGGGATCGGTATAAGGTTCGCCCACATTGCCGTTCAGTGTCTCGGTAATATAGGCAATCAGAACCTGGTAATCCAGCATAAAGCTATCCTGTAGTAGGTTGTTGTCGGCAAACATGGTGTAGCCATCGCCGCAGTTTTTAACCAAATAATTGTGCGAGGCCACGGTATAGGTTTTCTCTAAATCCAGTGCCTGACCAGCTACCTGCACGTTTTTCACCCGGTATTCGCCATCTACAGAGAGAAACATGCCATTTTCATCCAGCTGTACGGAGGAATCAATGTAAGTATGGATTTCATAGCTCAGGCCGGATACCTGTAAAAAGCCGCCGGATTCTGTGGGTACCGCCCGTGCGCCCAACTCCAGAGCATCTAGGATTTCTTGCCCAGTGGCCTCCACTACGCAAAGCTCGTTGCCAAAGGGGAATACGCTAACCAGGTTGTTATAGGTGATGTCACCGGGCGCAATATCCGTGCGAATTCCGCCGCCGTTCACCAGCCCAATATCCGCCTGTCCCACGGTGCGGTAAGCGTCCGCACACAGATCACCCAGATTGGTTTCCGCCGTGCGGATAATGCGTACATCTGTGGCTGGGTCATTGATAATCAGGTGCACATCCGTATGGGCAATAACTGTGTTAAACTGCTCGTCAAATTGTGCGTAAATATCTTGGATATAGCTGGCTGTATCAGCATCCGGCTCTGCACATTCGCTGATGAGCGTGCAGCTGATGTTACCCGCTGTATCAATTTGCAGCTGTCCTATGTTGACCAGACCTGTGCCAGTAGAGCTGAGAATAACGCTCTCGCCCTCCTTATTCTGAACCTTTTCACATTCCAGTACGCTGTGCGAGTGTCCATCCAGTACCGCGTCGATTCCCGTGGTATTGGCAATTACATCTGTGGACATCCAGGGCGTGCAGCTGGCCTCAATTCCCAGATGCGATAGGGCGATAACATAATCCGCGCCTGCCTCACGGGCTGCGTCCACCGCAGCCTGCACAGCGTTGTACAGCGCTTCTCCGCTTTCATCCGCGCAGAAGCCGTAGATAAATTCGCCCTGCTCATTTTGGAAGTAAGCGGGTGTGGAGCTGGTAATGGTGCGGGGTGTGCTGATACCGACAAAGCCTAGCTTCACACCGCCGATCTCCTTTATGACATAGGTATCGAGCACAGGCTCGCCGCTCTGCAAATCGGTAAAATTGGCGGAGAGAAAGGGGAAGTTGGCTGTTTCTGCCAATTCCAGAAAACGCTCCATACCATAGTCGAATTCATGGTTACCGGGCGTTGCTACATCATAGCCAACGTAGTTCATCAAATCAATGGCATAGCTGCCAGTGGATACCGTGCCGATCGGCGCGCCCTGAATAGCGTCACCAGCGTCAGCCAGCAGCACATAGCCATCCGTGGACAGCTCCTTTTTCAGGGCTGCTACAGCGGCATAGCCCAGATTGTCGGCAAACGCGCAGTGCACATCATTGGTAAACAGTACGGTAATGGTTTTGTCCGACAGGGCCGGGCTGTCGGTGTTCCCTGTCTGATCAGAGCAGGCGCTAAAGGAAAATAGGAAAAACAGGATCAGCATTAGTGCAGCGATTCGTTTTAACAGCCTTTGCATAGAAAAAACTCCTTCCTGTTGCTGCCGGATAGCCCGGCTACTGTGTTGTTGGGCAGGTTCTTTATAAAACTAAAACTGCATGCTTTCCCTATGCGCTGCGCGGTTAGGCGGCCAAAGGGAAAAGGCAGGTTAAGCACTTGTCTTTATCATAGCATAGCAAGTACCAGCTGTCATCCAATAATTTGGCGGAAATAGGCTTTGCCCTTTGGCAAGCCTTAGCTAGATGAGTGGCGCAATCAGTCGCAGCACTCTGCCGGCAATTTTGCTGCCCAGCCGCTGATTTTTTACATCCTGCATGCTTATCTGACGGCACTTGGCCAGCGTGTTTTGCACATCCGCCTCAATGTCGGCAATAACCGGCATATCCTCCATATAGGCTGCGCATTCAAAATGATGATACAGACTGCGGTAGTCCAGATTGATGGTGCCCACCACTGCCTTGCAGTCATCACTGACAAAGACCTTGGCATGGATGAAGCCGGGCGTGTATTCATAAATTTTTACACCCGCTTTGAGCAGCTCCTTGTAATGCGTTTTGGCTACCAAATCCGCATACCAGTGGTCTGCAATATAGGGCATAATCAGCTTTACCTCTACTCCGCGTTTAGCAGCAAATTGCAGGGCTGTTGTCATTTCCCCATCTAAAATCAGATAGGGCGTCATGATATGCACATAGCGCTCCGCGCGGTTAAGCATATCCATATAGACCATTTGCCCCACCTTATCCTCATCCAGCGGACTGTCGCCATAGGGTAGAATATAGCCGCCACCCGGTTGTGTGATGGGAATGGGCGCGGACAGATAGGGCTGGTAGTTGATCTGCAGCTCCGTTGTATTCCATAGTTGGAGAAACATCAGCGTAAAGCTGCGTACTGCTTCGCCTTTGATCATGATAGCCGTGTCTTTCCAGTGGCCGTGCCGCTGGATGAGGTTGATGTACTCATCCGCCAGATTAATGCCGCCGGTAAAGGCGGTGTGGCCGTCTATGACCAGGATTTTGCGATGGTCACGATAGTTGTAGTGTGTGGACAGGAAGGGACGCAGCGGGGAAAACATTTTGCACTGAATGCCCAACTGCTCCAGGCTCTTGGGATAGTTGTAGGGCAGGGATGAAAAAGCGCATGTGCCGTCATACATCATGCGTACTTCCACGCCCTGTTTGACTTTTTTGGCCAGCAGGCTGAGTACGCGTCCCCACATATGTCCCTCGCGCACAATAAAATATTCAAGAAAGATAAAGTGCTCCGCCTGCTCAATCTGCCGCAGCATCTCTGCAAACTTATCCTCGCCCTGCGCAAAGTACCAGGCCTGCGTGTTCTGATAAATGGGATATCCACCATTGTGCAGGGTATAAATGGTTAGGTTATAGAGGCCGCGCTTGTCCTCCCGCAGTTTTTCCAGCAGCGCTCCGTCCACCGGCAATTCATTTTTTGCTGCTGCGGAGATAATTTCCATGCGCTGTTTTAAGGCGCGGTGTCCAATATCCAGCTGTATACAAATGTACAGGAGCGCGCCGAATACCGGCAAGATCATAATTAAAATAATCCAGGTTATTTTAACGCTGGCATTGTGCTCTGTGTTGACCAGATGCACAACCATCACCAAAGAAATAAACAGCGAGCCGCTCCATAAATAGGGCACCAATCCCTCGAAGAAGCGGACGAGACACACTAGCAGCCAGATTTGCAGGACCAGCAGTAGAATAATGATGCCAGTGCGCCCAAAAATCATTTTAATGGCGCCGCGTTTGCCTTTTTTGAGTAGAAATAATTCATTGTTGTCCGCGTTGTTCAATACCCTTTCCTCCGCTTTTCCTAATAATCCCCAATAATCCTGAGAAAAACCTACCTGGATAACAGAATGCCGGTAGTTTTTTCTCTCTTTTCCTATTATAAAGCAAAATCAGCAATTTTTCACCCTGCAGACAGAAAAAATGTCTTGGCCTACAGGGTACAAGCGTTCCGGGCAATATATCGGGCAAAAGTGTTTTGTCTTGGAGCTTTCTCTGGATTCTCTTTCCTATTGCCGTTCACCAGACGAACATTCATGTTAAAGCCTTCTTTTTTACTCGGATCTGCATAAACCTAGCGCTTCATATCTGGGCCTGTTGCGGACAGCTGGAAGAAGAGGTTATAATTAGGGGGAGCCAGGCAAATTCGCCTGCTAATATGATGGATGGAGGTAAGCGAGATGGCTGATGAATTATCCCTGCTTCCGGAACACGACTGGCCGGTCCTACAGCCCTTTTGGGAAGCCGCCAACCGGGGAGAGTTAGTTTTTCCCCGCTGCAAACATTGCGGAACCTGGCATTGGTACCCCACGTATATGTGCCGTGAATGCGAAGGTGAGCTGGAGTGGGTAAGCGTTGCCCCGCATGGTACTCTGTACAGCTGGGTTGTGGTTCGCCGTGCGCTTGTGGCAGAGTACCGGGAGAAGGTGCCCTATATTGTCGCTCTGCTGGAAATCGATGATGCGCCAGGCGTACGTTTTGTGCTTAATACCACAGATATGTCTTGCGAGAAAAAGCTATATATTGGCGCCAAAATGCAGATCGTATTTGAACGCTTAAGCGATGCAATCAATATGCCCAGATGCCTGTTGGCAGAGCCGATTTAAGGAGGGGAATGGCATGAAAAAGGAGCAACTGGCGATCATCGGTATCGGTGAAACCACGTATTCGTCCAATTCCGGCCTGACTGGAGAGGCGCTGCTGTTACAGGCTACTACGCGCGCGGTTCGGGATGCTGGCCTACGTATGAAGGATATTGATGGGATCATCATTCCCCGGGAAATGTCCGATGTCCGCCCATATGAGCTGGAATTCCAAACCGGTATGAATGCCAAATTCAAGGCCTACGCCATGATGGAATCTACAGCCGGCGTGATTCACGCCATGGAAATGGCGCAGGCTGCGCTTGCCGCGGGCATGGGCAAGCATTACCTGATCTACAGCGGGGCCAATCAGGCGTCCGCTTCGCAAAGCGCTTCTCCGCGCAATTTTCATATGCACGACCGTTATAAACGCAATCTGGAATTTCCCATGGGCTTTCATCCGCAGCCAGTTTATTTTGCCGCCTGGAAGCGCCGTTACAGCGCGTTGTATGGGGATTGTGAGCCTGCTCTGGCTGCAATTTGTGTGAATCAGCGCCGTCATGCCCTGCTTAATGGCAATAGCCAGATGAAAAAACCGCTTAGCGTGGAAGATTATTATCGTTCTCCGCTGTTGGCGGAACCACTGCGTTTGCTGGATTGCTGTCTGATAACGGATAGCGCTGCTGCTTTGGTGGTTAGCAGCATGGAAACGGCCAAAGCGCTGCCGCGTCCAACAGGTCGCCCCCTGGTTCCCGTTCTTGGGCTGGCTACTGCAGCAACGGATCCGGTGAGCCCCTATTGCTTTCATCAAACGCGTCCAGAAATGTTTGACACGGCAGCGGGCAAGTGTGTACCCCTTGCCATGTCCATGGCGGGTATTCAACACGATGATATTGATGTAATGGAGATGTATGACTGCTTTAGTATCACGGTCCTGCGGGAAATTGAGGATTGTGGCTTTTGCGGGATTGGCGAAGGCATTGATTTTATTGGCGATGGCTCTGTCCTCTCATTGGAAGGGAAGTTCCCCTTGAATACCCATGGCGGCCAGTTGTCGCGTGGCTATTCCTGGGGGATGTGCCATGTTCTTGAAGCAACCAAGCAGATGCGCGGCGAGGCTGCGCGGTGTCAGATTCCTGGTGCGAAAACCGCCTTTGTCGGCGGGTACGGTGCTTGGCAGTATGGCTGCCTGATTTTAGGCCGCGATTGAAAAGAGGCGTTCTGGAGACTGTTTGTACTACAGCTTTTGTATAAAGCTATGTCAGCGAATTGGAATATTCCTTGGTATATAGGATAAGGCCCACACCCTCGTCAAATTGCAAAGGGTATGGGCCTTTGTGAGATTCCCGCTTACCAAGCCACTCTTTATCTTTACACGAAACGGAGAAAGAAATTTGCCAGAAAAAGCCCCAGCTATCCTACCGGAAAATGGGGCTTCGCGGTATATTCTATACGCTAAAGCGCAGGATATTCTACTTGTAAATCATCATGCGGGACAAAGGTAGTCGTAAAACTGTTATCAGTGAAATAGGATTCAGTTATGGTACGGTAGCTGCAGCTTACTTTATATAACCGTCCGTCCTGATCCAATAAAACGGTATATTCAGGATCTTTCAACAACGATTGGTCAATATAGTCATTAAAAGTAGTTTCAGAGAACTCTAACTTATTAAGATAAAAGCTCTTGGCATCAATGATAAATTTAAGCAGGCGACCATTTTCATCTATACTCTCCTGCTGGGAAAGGATAGTCAGGGGGTGCAGATCCCAGACATTATCCAATGCAAACTGCAGAAGGTAGTCGCCATCCTGTAGCTGCGAATCATTATAGCTCTCTTCCGTGGATGTTTGCGCCACCTGGGACTGGTAAAAGCGTCCGTCCCGATAGTACATCACACCAGACATCTCTTCTCTATTCCCATTCGTCGTGGAGTCGGTATCTTGATCTGCAGATACAGCAGTCCAGTTGCAGACGCCATTATAGGCACTATCCTCTTTCACAATCTCATATTGCGCCGCATAATCAAGACTCGTTGTTGCGCCGTCAATCATCGAGTTGCTGTAGCCGATAACATGGATAACATAAGAAGTATCCTTGATCATTTTATGATAAGCCTGTTGATACGTATCAACAGGCTTATGAGAGCAGGTACACAGCAACATGGAGCATATAACAAAAGTAAGTATAAGCGATAGAATCTGTTTATGAAATCTAAAAGCCATATGAATATGCCTCCGTAGTAATAGTAGTTAAAGCACCAGAAAAAGAGGTAAAGCTCTCAACCTAGATTCCACCCCTAAATTTATTATAATAAACTAGCTTTAGCATAACAATGTTATTTTTTACAAAAATTTACCTTGTTTTATGGTAATTATCGTAATAATGTTAAAATATTTTATATAGTTTGTGTCAGCTTTTTCTTATTTTGCGGCAGGTAAATTATATGAGTACTTATTGAATGAAAGTTGAATTATTTGGCCGTTTTTCCTAAAAAAGACAAAAAGAAAACCCCTGCCATCATAACCGATAGCAGGGGGTTTCTTTGGTTGCGGAGGCAGGACTTGAACCTGCGACCTCCGGGTTATGAGCCCGACGAGCTGCCAGCTGCTCTACTCCGCGGCATAATGGTGGAGGGGGGTGGATTCGAACCACCGAAGGCGGTGCCAACAGATTTACAGTCTGCTCCCTTTGGCCACTCGGGAACCCCTCCATATTAAGACCTTGCAAGCTGTTTTGCGGTGGAGCCGACGATGGGACTCGAACCCGCAACCTGCTGATTACAAATCAGCTGCTCTGCCAATTGAGCTACGTCGGCAAGGCTGACGTTGATTATTATAACATTATTAGCAAGGCTTGTCAATTGATTTCCTCTATTTTTTTAAGAATTATCCGGGCGAAAAACGGCTTTTTCTACACATCCCCAGTGGCTTGTATTTTGCCCCTGGGGATGCTTTGTTTGCTTATTTGCGGTATACTTCGTAGGCCGTCCCATCGATAACCAAAGCGATAACACCGCAGGCTGAGGAGAGTGAGCCGTTCTCGTTAAAACGGATTTCTCCTGCCGCCAGATAGGGGGCGGGGAAGGTGCTGCTTTTTAGAACCTCTGACACGGTGGCAGCATCTGTGGTTCCCGCCTGTCCAATGGCTTGCGCCATAACGATTATTGCGCTAAACTCACCCAGAGCTGCATTATCCATATCCTGTCCGCTTTGCTGTCGGTACAGTTGATTTAGATACTGGTACAGTTCTACGCTGGGATTTTCCTCCTGCGCGTCCTGTAGCGGCAGAGGGGCCACAGAGCAGCCGCCCCAGAAATCCTGCTCCAGCTCTTTGACTGTGCTGCGGAAGCTGCTGTCTGCATAAGTGCCATTGTAGATTAGTGCGGCCTGCGGCTCATATTCTGCTAGTTGATAGGCAGTGGCAAACTGACTTAGATGCCCGGCATTGCCCACGTGGAAAACCACCTGCGCGCCACTTAGGATGAGTCTTTGTACCTGCTGCGAGATTTGCGTGGCATTAGATGGATAACTGATACGCGCTGCTACCTCAAAGGCATAGCTGGCTGCACTGTTGTTAAAGGCGGTTAAAAATTCCTCATTCTCTGCTGTTTCTTCATATATTATAGCTACCTTGCTAATACCGGCTGCCTGCGTTTGGTTCAGGTTCCGCAAATAGGAAAAGAAGAGATCGCTTTCCTGGGCCGGGGTTACTGCCAAATTGTTGAACCAGCTGCCAAAATCATAGCTACCATTGGTCAGGCTGTCCTTTGCCACGGAGCCACAAATCATGGGCAACCAGTTCTGCCGTGCACGAATCGCCACCTCAGAGGTGGTGTATTCATCTGCTGCGCCAATCAAAGCCACCACACCCAAATCAATCAATTGGGAGGCGGCCCAGCGTGCTGGGTAGGTTTGCGCCAGCGCTTCGCTGGATGTGCTGTCTGCGTATATCAACTCTATCTGTGCTAAGCCATAGCCGCTAATGCCAGCGGATTGCGCGATATCCCAATCCAGAGCATAGCTATTATTTACAATCGCCGCGGCCAGCTGCTGTGCGATTTGCAGGTTTTGCATATTGGTGCTGTTTCCGCCGCCTTGGGGAAGCACAACGCCCAAATAGACGTTTTCTACCACATATTGTTGGTCATGGAGAATGTTTTCATCCTGCACAATCTCTGGCGTAGGTTCACCAAAGAGAAAGTCTGTCAATGCACAGCCGCTGCATAAAAGCATCATGCAGAGGATTAGGAGCAGACAGAGCAAAAAGCGTTTCATAACGATAAATCTCCTCGTTGCATATCAGTTGTGGGACTCAATCAGCGCAGCATGGCTACGGCTGACATGGCCCCGCGCGCATCGCCCTGGGTGCGCTGGGAATAGAATATCTCTCCATGGCAGATGGTACACAGTCCGCCAATGGAAATGTGCTGCGGCTGTAGGCCTGCCTCGAGCAGAACCAAGCGGTTGGCGCGCCATAAATCGGGGATAAATTTTCCCGGTTGCAGTAGCTTCTGAACAATTGGACCCTGCTCGTCATGAAAATCGGCAAAAGCGGCGGCACAGTCCGCATCTACCTCATAGCAGCAGGGGCCAGCAGAAGGGCCCAGCGCTGCATACATGCTTTTTATATCACAACCGCGCTGTACCAGCTGCCTAACGGCTACCGCTGCAATTTTGGCGGCTGTACCGCGCCACCCTGCATGTACATTGGCGGCCATATTCTTATCCGGCGCATAAATAATCACGGGTACGCAGTCCGCATATTGGGTAATAGCCGGCAGCTGTGGCTGGTCAATGATCCAGCCGTCAATGTTCTGGTAATCTCGCTGTCGTATAATGCCCTTTCCTGCATCTGCCTCGCTTGCTACGCGCAGACCAATGCCATGCGTTTGGTGCGATAGCATGGCGCGCTGCCAGTCAAAGCCTACAGCCTGGCCGTAACGCTGCCAGTTGCGGCGCACCACATCTTCGGCATCGCCTCGATTAAAGCCTAGATTGAGCGAGTGAAAGCTGCCTTGGCTTTCTCCGCCAATGCGAGAGGAAAAGGCGTGCAAAAAGCGATCGCTGAACTGATCAAGCAGCGGTGCTGTATAGTAAAGCACGCCGTTGCTTTCGTGCGCCCGCAGCGTTTCGCTTTGTAAATAGCTCATGCTTATTCATCCTTTCACTATACTGCCCACCTGGCGATCTACTTGGTGGTATGAGGAAAAGCAGCATGTAAATATACTATTATATTATTAAAACATATTTTACTATACTTGACAAGTGCGTTGTTCTTTATTTTGCTGGATGTTCAGCCAAAGAACACAGAAACAAAACGCTTGTCTGCGTTTGTTTTCTTCTGCGCCCTTGCCATCTGATTCGCTTCCGCAGTATATGTGTTCTAGGTATAAAAATATACATGCCCTGCACAGGTGTGCAGGGCAACGAAAGGAGCATCTTTATTTGTCCTCTTCCTCTATCCAGTATTCCCAGGCGCAAGCGCAGGTCTTGTCTGTGATTTGCGGATAGCAGCTGATGCAGCGGCATTTAATGCGTGGATCAATGGTACGCCCAAATCCAGTATATTCCTCCAGACCCACATCATGGCAGGGATGCCATTCCATGTTTTTGCGTGAACGCGCTGTCTGTACGCGGCAGTCTTCTGTACGATAGATAAGGTGATCGCCTTCATAATGTATGGTGGTTTCGTTAATCACGGCGTTGGTGCGCAGCATCAATGCTTTTTCCAGGCCGGGCAGGCCGCAGCCGTCTGGTAGTCCGAGAAAGTCCTTGATACGCTTCGCTTCCAACACAGTAAAGGTTTTCCACATTTCGATATCCGAGTCAATCGCCTCGTCCATGCCCCATTTACGCTCAACAGATTGGAACCACAGGCCATCGGTAGCAGACCATTCCTTGCAGTACATCTCAATCAAATCCAGCAATTGTTCCCGGCTTAAATCTTGGAATGCGGGGTTTTTCATAGCTTTATTCCTCCAAAATATACAGAATGTCTATATCCATAGGGATGCAGGAAGCAGCCTGCATCTCCAAGGTATAGCGGAAAAAACAGCCTGCGTTCAGGCAGGCTGCTCCATGGCGCATAACCGTTTGTAAGCAGCGTAAAACAGCAGCAGGGAAAGGCTCATCAACAGGTGCGCGGTTCCATTGTAGTTAAAGGACCAGATAAAAGTGAAATTGCCCAGATGAGCACCCTGTAGGATGCCGCCTAGAATTTGCAGGCCTACAGCCAGTAAGATCCTCCCGCTACCAGCCCGATTTTTCTGCCAGAGTCGGAAGTAACCGATGCCGCCGCTGCCCAGGCAAAACGCGGCATAGATAAAGAACAATTTGAGCCTCCAGTAATTCAGATCTTCCAGCTGATGGAAAATTACCATCAGGGCTGCAAATAATACGGCGCAGCACAGCATGGCCCTCCGCGTATAGCTGCGGTATTCCGGCTCACAGCACAGGATGAGAAGAAAGCAACTGGCTGTTGCGTACATAAGCAACACCAGCGGTCCCCACCAAAAATCAATGTACGCCTGTGGTAGGACAAGACCGTGCAGATATGCCCCCAGCGCAGAGGAGAGCAGGAATAGCGTAAAGAACAGCATCCACACGCGCTGCCGTCTTACATTGCTATCCGGTGTGCGTTGAATAAGCATGCCGAGGACGAGCGCCAGCAGCACGTTAATCAGATCTGTAACAGCTGTAGTTGCTGCTGCTCCGCTGGTAAAAAGGGGCATAAGCGCCTCCTGTGCAAAGGGTGATAGCGGTTTAGTTTCCTATGTACTCAGCCAACCGCTGAAAGATGACGGCTGCTTCTGCGCGGGTTGCTTTGTTGGTGGGGCGGAAACTGCCGTCCGTATTGCCAGTGATAATGCCCGCAGTGGCACAGGCGCTGACGCTTTCATAGGCCCATTCACTGATGTCCTCTACGTCTGAAAAGGATGCTTCTCCGGGATGGGGGAGCGGATTATCAATCATGCGCAGATATTGGTCAATTATATAGGTCATCTGCTGCCGGGTGATATCGTCGTCTGCGCCAAAATGGTTGTTGCCATAGCCTTGAATGATACCGTTGGCCTTCGCCCAGCCAATATATAGTGCATAGTAGCTGTCTACATCAATATCGTCAAAGGTAGCGGCAGCGGCAAAATAATCGCTGCCAATGCGGTTGCCGTTCATCTCGTGCAGGCGACCCAATATGGTAACGAACATACCACGCGACAGGGATTTGTTTGGCGCGAACAGAGTACTGGAAACGCCCTGCATAAGTCCATTTTTGTAGCAATAGCTGACATAGGGTCGGCTCCACTCTGTTAAATCCGTAAAGGGCAGTTCGTCAAAGCTGCTTTCTTGCTCCAGCATGGCCACAAATTGCTCGGATACAACCCGCCCACCACTGGCTGAGATCACAATATTGTCGTGCTCATCATCCCCTTCGTTCAGGAAGATGTAGGAGCGGCTGTCCGGAATCATGGAAAAATAGCTCCAGTCCACAAAGCGCAGCACATCGCTGCCTGTATCAAAGGTATAGGTAAAGGTGGGATCTGCCAGCACCCAGCCGCTACCGGGCAGATAAAATTCCACCCAGGTATGACGCAGCGAGGTGATGTCCAGAGGCAGCTGACCCGCTTTTTCCGCCGTATAAAGGTAGCCGCTAATCTGGCGGCAGTAGATGCCAGCTGCCCGTAGGGTGGCAAGCAGCAGATTGGTATAGCCCTCGCAGTTGGCTGTGCCGCGCTCCAGCACGCTGACCGCATCCTGCGGCAGGCCCGTATCCTCATAGGTAATGCGCAGGTTCACGGCAGAAAACAAAGAACGGACAATGCGGTAAGCAATGGTTTCGCTGCCAATTACCTCTTTGGTAAAGTCAATGATGCGTTGGTCATCACAGGAAATGTTAGTTGTTGCGCGCAGATAGGACTGTAGGTTGCGCTGTTCTGCCTCAGTGTAGTCGCTCAGCAGCAGGCTGGTATCGTAATCATATTCTGCGGCATAGGTTTTTAGCGCGTATTTTTGCTCCAGCACCACGCTCGCATCCGCAGCCAGCCTGTCCAGATAGTAGATGGCATAGCGGCGACCATCACTTTGTGTAATGATTTCATCCGGCTCTGGCGTTAATTGCTGGTCGCTGCTTTGTGAATAGGCAACATCCAACTCCGCCATTAGCGGTACGGTTACGGTTACCGAACGTGCAGTGGTAGTAGCGTCGTTGTGTATGGTAATGCGATGCACCAGCGTGTATGTACTGGCTTCCCCCAATTCAATACTGCTGGCAGCGGCTGCCGGAACAGCCGCTACGACAAGCAGTAGCATGCTAAGTAAAGCAACGACAAATACGTAAGCTCTTTTTCTCATACTTGACCTCCTGTGGGCTGACGCCCCGCACGGATTCACCCTGGAGGTGGTTTATTGGTTTGCCTGCGGTTTTCTTACCAGCGCCCATTCAATGCGGCGGTCTGCAACCTTTTCCACCTGAATCTCCAGTCCCCAAATGTTTACCACCGGTTGACTGCCATCGGCGGGAATCTCGCTTAAAGCGCTAAAGATGAGTCCGCCTACGGTTTCAAATTCCTCTTCCATTTCTTCCGGTATGGTAATATCCAGTGCTTCACAAAATTCTTCTATTTCACAGCTCCCCGCCACCTGCCACAGATTTTCTTCCAGGCGGATAATATCGCTATCCTCCGGCTTATCTGATTCATCGTAAATATTGCCAACGATTTCCTCCAGCAGGTCCTCCATGGTAACCAGTCCGGCCGTGCCGCCATATTCGTCCACTACTACGGCCAGATGCTGCTGCTTTTGCTGCATCTGCCGGAACAGGCGGTCGGCAATAATGGTTTCCGGTACAAACAGGGTGGGGGTAATTAGCTCGTGCAGTGTTTTAGGCGTGCTGCTTTGCGCGTTGAGCAGAAAGTCACGCGCCAGCAGTAAGCCCAGTATATCATCTATATCCTCCCCGCACACCGGATAGCGCGAGCGCCCGGTTTGCCGGATTCGCTCCACAATATCTTCGGTGCTGTCATCTATCCATACCACTACCATATCCGTACGGTGTACCATAACGTCTTCGGCAGTGATATTGTTGAATTCAAAGATGTTATCAATCATTTCCTTTTCCGTGGCTTCAATGGCGCCTTTTTCCTCGCCGATGTCCACCATCAGACGAATCTCCTCTTCGGAGACCTGTTCCTCTTGCTGATTGGGGTCCACGCCAAACAGATGCAGCAAGCCATTTGTGGAAATGGTTAGCAGCCAGACCACTGGACGGAAGATAGTGCCCGCTATCAGGACAACGCCGCTGGTCAGCTGGGTGACTTTTTCCGGTTTGGCCATAGCCAGACGCTTTGGTACCAGTTCGCCTAGCACCAAGGTGAAGTAGGAAAGCACAATTGTGATGACTACCACGCTAATGGTACTGAGCATGCTGCGCGAAATGCTCCAGCCGCAGTCGTTAATCAACCAATCTACCAGCGGATCAGAAAAGGTATCCGCAGCAAAGGCTGAGGCCAGAAAACCAGCCAGCGTAATAGCAATCTGAATGGTGGAAAGAAACTGTGTGGGCTGCTCCACCAGGCGCAGCAACTTGCGCGCTTTGGCATTGCCATTTTCTGCTTCGTAGCGCAGCTTATTGCCGTTGAGTGAGATAACCGCGATTTCCGCTGCCGCAAAAAAAGCATTGATTAGCAGAAGAATAAAGACAATGATTAACTTTCGCCCTAATGGGTCGTCCAAGGGTATAACCTCCTTCATAATAAAACAACTTTTACTTCATGCGTTACATATGGTAAGCGTATATAAACACTGTAGCACTTTCCTGGTCAAAGTAGGGCTTTTTCCTTCTTTGCCTGTATTATACCACAGATGTTCATCTGCATAAACAGGGCACGGCAATTATTCGAACCCCAGTTGCTGTTTCAGCTCCAGTGCATAGGTATCTGTCATGCCAGCGATATAGTCGCATACCGCCTGCTCCAATGGCTGCCGCTGAAATTCCGGCGGCATTTCCTCCGCATGGTTGCAAAAATAGTGGAACAGCTTGCGGATAAATTCACCTAAGCGGTTTTCCTCCTCCACTTTAAGCGGATGATAGTATACCTGCTGAAACATGAACTCGCGCAGCTCATTCATGGCCGCAGCGCAGGGTTCGCTCATCTCTACTACCGGCCGACCTTGGCTGGTAGCGACGATGTCTGTTACCATGGTGTTGATGCGATGACTTTGCGTATCGCCCAGATATTCCACCAAAGAGGTTGGCAGGGCGTTGGGTGCTAGATATCCGCTGCGCACAGCATCGTCAATATCGTGGTTCAGATAGCCGACCCGGTCGCACAGACGTACCACTGCGCCTTCCAGGGTAAAAGGCAGTTGCTCGCCGGTATGGCATAGCAGCCCATCGCAGGTTTCCGGCGTTAAATTCAGTCCGCGACCTTCTTTTTCCAGATGCTGCACAATACGCAGGCTTTGGCGGTTGTGGGAAAAGCCGGGATATACGGAGGCGAGCGCGCGCTCGCCAGCATGGCCAAAAGGGGTGTGCCCCAGATCATGTCCCAGCGCAATGGCCTCGGTTAAATCCTCATTGAGATGCAGGGCCCGGCTAACCACGCGGCTGATTTGCGCGACTTCCAGCGTATGTGTTAGCCGCGTGCGGAAATGGTCGCCGTGGGGGTTAATAAATACCTGCGTTTTATGTTTGAGCCGGCGAAAGGATTTGCTGTGGATAATCCGATCTCTATCATGCTGCCAGGCCGTACGCAATGGATCTTCTGGCTCGGGAACTGCGCGGGCACGCGCTGCCGCACTATGAGCCGCCCAGGGCGCCAGATATAAATTCTCCACTGTTATCCAGTGCTCCATACCGTGGCCTCCCTTAAATATATGTATTCAGTATAATATGATAGCATAACTGGGGCTGTTTTGTCCAGTGGCATCTGCTATTTCTCTGTCAGGAGGTTCTTGTGGCAGGGACGGCGGGCAGCCACAAGATATAGTTGCTTGAGCAAAGCAATATGTAAAATCGGCATAATGCTGGGCAAAATCAATTGACAAGCCGTGATTTGTAAGATATAATTCATCTGTTAGCGTAAATTAGGGGCGTCTGCCTTGCCCCAAAAATAAAAGGAGGAAATCTATAATGAAGAGAACTTACCAGCCTAAAAAACGTGTCCATAAAAGAGTCCATGGTTTTATGGCTCGTATGAGCACCAAGAGTGGCCGCAATGTTCTGGCTCGCCGCCGTGCCAAAGGCCGTAAATCCTTGTCTGTTTAAGGATTCATGTTAAAGCGGGAATACCGTTTATGCTTGCGCCGTGACTTTAACCGCGTCTACCGCAGGGGACAAAGTATTGCTGTACCTGCCTTTGTGCTGTACCGCTGGAAGAATGGCGGCGGAGCTCCACGGTTGGGTTTTTCTGTGTCAAAAAAAATTGGCAAAGCTGTGGTGCGCAATCGCATAAAGCGCCGCTTCCGCGCTGCTGTGCGCGAGGAGTTCAGCTGTTTTGATGCTGGCTATGATTATATTTTTGTTGTGCGTCGGGCGGCGCTGGATATGGATTACGCCGCTCTGCGTGCTGCCATTGTAAAGGGGGCGGTGGCAGCCGGTCGTAAGCATTAGTCCGGCTCCCGGCCTCTAGATTGTATTGGGGAGGTTGTGCCTGTGAAGACGCTGGTTACTTTCGTGAAGGCAGTCATGAAGCAACTCGTCATTATTTTGGTAAAAATGTATCGTCTACTTATTTCTCCCCTTTTCCCGCCTTGCTGTATTTATACGCCTACCTGCTCTGCTTATATGATTGAGGCAGTGGAAAAGTACGGCGTAGTAAAGGGTGTTTACCTAGGGGTTAAGCGTTTACTGCGTTGCCATCCTTGGCATGAGGGCGGTTACGACCCCGTACCCTAAGCGCTTATGCCTAAAGCTGTTTCTTGTAGGTAAAGTGTTTGCGCTCTGCTGCGCACGTCAGATGAGCGCCTTTTTTATCTCCTGTTTTTATTCCAAAATAAATAAGTTTTTATAAGAAATGAGGATTGCTGTGAATTTTTTAGCTAACCTTCCGTTCGCCTTTGCGACGGCCGAGGCCACAAAGATTGAGTACAATTTTATTCAGAAATTTTTTATCTGGATATTGGAAACGCTGTATAAATTTACGGAAGCCATTGGTAGTCCCAACTGGATTTTAACGATTTTTATTTTTACCATTATTGTTCGTCTGCTCATGCAGCCCTTGCTGAGTAAGCAGATGCGTTCTTCCCGGCGTATGCAAATGTTGGCCCCGCAGTTGGAGGTGCTGAAGAAAAGATATGGCGCCGACCAGGTCAAGCTGAATGCAGAAATGATGAAGCTGTATAAGGCGCATAACATAAAACCCACTGCCGGCTGCCTGCCCATGCTGATTCAGCTGCTGGTTATGTGGTGCCTGTATAGTTCGCTACGCACCTATGTGCCGGCTGACCCCTCCTTCTTTAATTTCCCGCTGTTAGGTGTGGATAATCTCTCCATGCTCTGCTCGCAGATGACGATGTGGAATGGCTGGAGCGGTTGGCTGCTGCCTGTATTATGCGGTTTGTCCACCTTTGTTTCCCAGTATGTAATGATTGCCAATAAAAAGGATAAAACACAGCGCATGATGCTGATTATCACGCCCATTATGTTCGCGTACTTTGTCCATCAGTTCCAGGTGCTTGTTGCTATTTATTGGTTCTTCTACAACATTATTTCTCTGCTTATTCAGTATCCGCTGATGAAGCGCTGGGAGCGCATTGACCGCGCGGAAATTGAGCGCGTTCAGGCAGAGCGCGAGGCCAAGGAACGAGCCCGTAAGGAAAAGAAGGCTGCGGCTAAGGCCAAGGCTGAGGAAAAACGTCTGGCTGCTTTAAAGAGCGGTAAACCGGCTCCGCCCGTAGAGCGTCCGGAAGAGTTCGACTTCTTTGCTGAGGATGAGGATGGCAATACGGATTTCAACAAGATGATTTACGACTGGGTTGAGTGGAAGGGCTGGACCATCCGCCGTAAGAAGGAGAAGCTGCACCCCTGGTCGGAAGAGGAAGAAATTGTCGAGACCATCATTACCGATGAGGGCGAGGAATTGAGCGCAGATCAGGCGCATCATTACTTTGATGTGGAATTGAAAGCTGCTTATCAGGAGCAAGCCAAAGATCTTAGCAGCGCTGTTTCGCCCTTAGGCGGTCTGTTTGGAAAGCGCAAGAAAAAGCAGCAGCAGGAGAACGCTGTGCAGCCGCAAGTAGACGCAGCGGATGCCCAGCCGGAGGAATCGTCTTCTGCTGAGATAAAAAACGAGGGCAGCGCTGAGTAATTGCGGCCTGAGGAGGTTTTAGTATGCGTAAAGAATATGAAGCCAGTGGCAAAACGGTTGACGAGGCCATTGATGCCGCCTGTATATTGGCGAATACTACCATTGATATGGTGGAAGTAGAGGTTTTGGAATTTGGCTCTAAAGGTCTGTTTGGTCTGGGTGCGAAAAACGCCCGCGTGCGGGTCGTGGTAAACGAGCCGGACCCAGTAGAAGCTCCACCCAAGGTTGCATCTGCTGCCAGTACCTTTGGTACCAAAAAGAGCAAAAAGGAGCGCCTGGAGCAGAAGGAAAAGAAAAAGGAAGAGCTGGAGATTAAGCCAGTTGTGGTGGTAGATCCCGCCACCGTTACGCCAGAGCAGGCTGCACAGGTGCAGGAGCAGACAAAAGCACAGCAAAGCCGTCAGGCGCGGCGTCGCGGTAACCGATCCCAGCGTGAGGATCAGCATGAATCTGCTGAGCCGCGCGAGCAGAAGAAGGCGCAGGCCGCAGCCGAGCGTCCGCGCCGTGAATCGCGCGCCAGTGCGGTTACAGAAGGCGAGGTAGCGGACACCATGACCACGGAGGCCATGACTTTCCTTCTGCCGATTTTTGATAAATTGCAGATTGAGCCACAGGTTTCTACTTCTGTACAGGATGGAATTTTATGGCTTAATTTCAGCGGTCAGAATATGGGCCTGCTGATTGGACGCCGCGGCGAGACCTTGGATGCCTTACAGTATTTAACCAATCTGGTGGTCAATAAAAAGCATAAAGAGCATGTACGGCTTATCTTGAATGTGGAGGGCTATCGGGAGAGCCGTGAGGAAACGCTGATTACGCTGGCGCACAAAATGGCGGACAAGGCAGTTAAATCCGGTCGTCGCGTAGAGCTTAAGCCTATGAATCCGCACGAACGCCGGGTCATTCATATTGCTCTACAGGACGATAAGCGGGTTGAGACCAGCAGCCATGGCGAGGAGCCTTACCGCTGTGTGGTAATTAGTTGCAAACGTGCGCGCCGCGACCGTCGTTCGCGTCGTTCTTCCAACCGGCAGCCTGCTGCTACAGCAGTGGCTGCGGAAAACTCGGAAAATCCGGAGAATGCGGAATAATGTACAGATTGGTTTGTTGCCCCTCATCCAACTTGCGGAATTTGAGGGGCAACAAATTTTTTTTACTTTTTTGCAAAAAGGACTTGCTAAATCGGTTATAATACGGTATAATAATTTTCGTCGCGGTTGCAAGCTGTGCCGCAGTAGCTCAGTAGGTAGAGCGCATCCTTGGTAAGGATGAGGTCACCAGTTCGACTCTGGTCTGTGGCTCCAGATAAAAGGACCCTGCAAATTGGCAGGGTCCTTTTTTGTTTGTGCACGCCATTTTGTCCTTCTGATTGTCGGATATTTTTGGTATGTTTAGTTTGTGGAGCGCATATTTGCCCCAAATGCGCGTATTTGGGGGATGGACTAGATTATATTAACATCTCTCAAGGCCGCACTTTTCTGAGAACCTGTATTTTCCGCAAGCGGCTTGGACAAATTCTTCAATAAGATTGGCTCGTAGCTTTTCTGTATTTCTGGGGCTTTGAAAAGAGAAAATATGCATAGAAATGAAATTTTTTATTTTAATAGAACTTATTATGCAGGAATTTGTCACTATTTTGCGGAATATTTAACGCTTACTATCCAAAATCGCTTATAAATAATCTAATAGAAAAGACGAACAGGAGGACGTTGTGATGATAAAGATTGCAATTTTCGGTTATGGAAATATTGCCCGTGGCGTGGAAGCTGCGGTAAATAGTAGTACGGATATGGAGCTCGTGGCTGTCTTTACCCGCCGTAATCCGGACACCGTACAGATTGCCAGTGCGGGCGTACCTGTTTTGGGTTTATCTGATTTGGATAACTGGACGGATAAGGTGGATGTAATGGTGATTTGCGGCGGCAGCGCAACGGATTTGCCGGAGCTTACACCTATGTTGGCCGCTAAATTTAATGTGGTGGATAGCTTTGATACACATGCCACCATACCTCAGCATTTTGCCAATGTGCAGACTGCGGCAGCACAGTCCGGGCATTTGGCTATGACCTCATCCGGCTGGGATCCGGGCCTGTTTTCTCTGGCCCGGGTGTATGCGCAGGCTGTATTGCCGCAGGGCGAAAGCTATACCTTTTGGGGCCGCGGCGTTAGTCAGGGGCATTCGGATGCGGTTCGCCGCATTGCCGGCGTAGTGGATTGCCGTCAGTATACCGTACCCATTGAGGCTGCCATGCAGCGTGTGCGCAACGGCGAGCAGCCGCATCTTAGCACAGGAGAAAAGCATACGCGCGAGTGCTACGTGGTTGCAGAGGAGGGCGCAGATTTAGAGCGCATTACCCGGGAAATAAAGACCATGCCCAATTATTTTGACGAATATGAGACCAGCGTACATTTTATTACTGCGCAGGAAATGGCAGCGCAGCATAGCGCTATGCCGCACGGTGGCTTTGTTATCCGCAGTGGTAATACCCAGCATGCTCAGCATGTGATTGAGTATTCGCTTAAGCTGGAGTCTAATCCGGAATTTACCGGCAGTGTGCTGGCCGCTTATGCTCGCGCGATTCATCGCCTGCATGCCAAAGGGCAGATTGGCTGCGTGACTGTTTTGGATGTACCCCCAGCTGCTATTTCTCCATTGGATGCGGATGAGTTGCGCGCGCATTATCTGTAATCGCTAAACAACAAAGGAGTTTAAATACAGGGGGATAGCAAGCAATGTTACATTCTAATCTTGGCATCAATGAACAGGGACATCTAACCTTTGCCGGTCAGGATACGGTGGATTTGGCTAAGCGCTTTGGCACTGCTCTGTATCTGTTAGATGAGGAGCGCATACGCGCCAACTGCCGTCGTTACCGCAAGGCCCTGCGCGAAAATTTTTCTGCTGATTCTTTACCCCTCTATGCCAGCAAGGCTTTGTCCTTCACCGGAATTTACCGGATTATGGCAGAGGAGGGCATGGGGGTTGACGCAGTATCTTGCGGTGAAATTTACACGGCTCTTAAAGCGGATTTTCCGGCAGAACGCATTTATTTTCATGGCAATAATAAAACGGACGAGGATATTCGCTATGCCATTGACCATCAGGTCGGCTGCTTTATTGTCGATAATGCTGAGGAGCTGCGTGCCATCAGCGCCTATGCCGGACAAAAGGGCATAACGCAAAAGATTCTTGTACGCTTGACGCCGGGCATTGACCCGCATACCTTTGCTGCGGTGAATACCGGAAAAATCGATTCGCAGTTCGGCCAGCCTATTGAAACCGGACAGGCTGCTGCCTTTATTCGCGAGGTACTGGTTACGGAGCATGTTCAGCTGTTGGGCTATCATTGCCACATTGGATCGCAGATTTTTGATTGGGTACCCTTCCGTGATGCTGCGGAAATTGTGCTGCGTTTTAGCGCGCAGATACGCGATAGCTTGGGCTTTTGTGCACAGGTGCTGAACTTGGGCGGCGGCTTTGGGGTACGCTATGTGGAAGCGGATCCACCGCAGCCAGATGTGGCTGCTTATATTAGCCAGCTAGCGCAGTATATGCGTAGCCGCTGCTCCGAGCTGAATCTACCCTTGCCCACTGTTCTGATGGAGCCAGGGCGCAGCATAGTGGCGGATGCAGGTCTTACCCTGTATACAGTGGGCGGAGTAAAGACCATTGAGGGCTATCGTAGCTATGTGACTGTGGATGGCGGTATGACCGATAACCCGCGCTATGCACTGTACGGATCTCCCTACACGGTGATGTTGGCTAACCGCATGAACGATAAAGCGGATTTTTGCTGTACTGTGGCAGGGCGCTGCTGTGAATCTGGCGCACTGATTCAGGAGAATGTCATGCTGCCGCGAGCCTGTCGCGGTGATATCCTGGCTGTAGCGGTTACAGGTGCATATAATTTTTCCATGGCCTCTAACTATAACCGTTTGTGCCGTCCGGGGATTGTCATGCTTAAGGATGGACAGGCCAACGTGGTGGTACGCCGGCAGACTTTTGCCGATTTAACGGCCTGCGATTTATAGTTTTTGTGCAGGTGCATTTATTAAAAGGTGTCGTATATAACGGAAAAAGAGCCAGCGTATGCTGGCTCTTTTTCCATATGGAGTTGGTCGTCAAATCGAATAAGGTTAGTTGCTTAATTTACGACAATGGAGAATTCTTCGATAGCGTCTCCATTGTCATCGTCTGGTGTAGTATTCGCATCAACGGAAGTCTGTATATCGTACAGGGAGAGGAATAGCCGCAGAGTGCGGGTCACATAAGTATTGTCGTTCCATACCAGAGTGGGATAGCTAACCGCAGAAAAACCTTCGATGTTTTTAATAATGATATTCTGGTTGCTAAAACGGCGAGCAAAGTCCTGCGGTAGCAGCGCAGCTGCTACACCGCCGTTGATAAAGGGCAGCGCGCCGATGGCGGTATTGCATTGCGCGACAATGCGCGGCAGAAAGCCGTGGCGCCGGCATTCATTGAGCAACATTTCATCGTTTACCCAAAATTTGCCATTGGTATTCATCATGCACATAGGAATATTGCGTAAATCATCCAGCGAAATGCTGCTTTCTCCCGGTGCCGGATCCAGCGCCGCAGGCATGATCAGCACCATGTCGCTGCCATATAATACGTGATAGCGTAGATTGTCACGCTCAAAACTGGGTGAATAGAGGTAGACAACATCCAACTCGCCCGTTTCCAGTGCCTCCATTAACTCATTATGCCGTCCCAGACGGATATCAAAGCTGACCTCTGGATATAGCTTGCTGAACCACTGAATTTTTTCCATGAGCAGCGCCAAACCGGAGTAATTTGTGCCAATACGCAGTTGGCCGCATTCGCCTTTGTCCCTTTCCAGCACCATTTCCTTCATTTCATTAACGCATTTAATAACATAGCGGGATTTTTCGTATAAAACTTGGCCCGCCTCGGTAAGCTCAATGCCGCGGTTATTACGGCGAATTAAATCCACGCCTAATTCTTTTTCCAGCATGGATATTTGCCGGGAAAGTGGTGGCTGCGCGATGTTAAGCTTGCGTGCCGCAAGGGAAATGTTCTTTTCTTCTGCAACGCGGACAAAAAATTCCAACTGCTTTAAATTCATGGTGACAATCCTCTCTTATAAAAAAAACGGTATATCCATTAAGCTTATCACTACAATTTTATTATACAATTCCTGGTTCTTATATGCAAGAGAAATCTTATATTCTTCCTATTTCATAACATCTTTTTTACATAGTCTGAGGCAGCAGGCTGTTATGGACCATGCGTGCTGCTGCTGCATAGGATGAAGTAAGCCCGTGTCTGCGGATGGTCGGGCAATCTGCAAATAATGAGGTGACTTTATGATATATCTGGATAATGCAGCGGGCAGCTATCCCAAGCCGCGCCAGGTTAGTGCAACCTTGGCCCGTGCCCTGGAGGAATATGGCGCAAATCCTGGGCGGGGTGGTTATGCACTGGTTCGTAAAACAGAGGCTATGTGTGAGGAAGTGCGGCATCAATTAGCCCGCTTAATTGGTGCGGACGATGCGCAGCGCATTGTGTTTACCGCCGGAGCCACTGCCAGCCTGAATATGGCGGTATGGGGGCTGTTGCAGGGGGGCGGGCATGCGATTTGCAGCTCTATGGAGCATAATGCCCTGTTTCGTCCTTTGGCAGTGCTGGCAGATGCCGGCCGGATCAGCTTGAGCGTGGTTGATGCAGATGCCTGGGGCTATGTGCAAGCTGCGGATATTGCCGCGGCGCTGCGTCCTTCTACACGTTTGATTGCCCTGAGCCATGCCTCCAATGTCTGCGGCAGTGTACAGCCGATTGCCGAGGTTGGACAAATTGCCCGGCAGGCGGATGTGCCGTTTTTGGTAGATGCCGCACAAAGTGCAGGCCTTTTGCCATTGGATGTACAGGATATGGGTATTTCCCTGCTGGCTTTGGCTGGACATAAGGCGCTTTATGGACCTGCTGGGATTGGCGCTCTGTATGTCGCTGAGGGATTGGAGCTTACCCCTCTGATTTCCGGAGGCGGTGCTGCCTCGGAATTGCGGCATCAGCCGGAATATTATCCCCAGAGACTGGAGGCAGGTAGCATTAATACCTCTGGGATTGCAGCCTGGGGCGAGGCGCTGCATGTGGTAGAAAAGATTGGTGTGGAGCAGCTGTACCGGCATGCCAGCATGCTGGTTGCGCGTTTGGCCGCGCAGCTACGCTGTTTGCCGGGCGTGCATTTGCATTTGCGTGCGGATGAGCAGCGGCCGCGCGTACCTGTGCTGTCCGCTACCATTGACGGCATTACTGCCAATCAGGCGGCCGAGGCTTTAGACCGCCGCGGAATTTGCGTGCGCGCCGGATATCAGTGCGCGCCGCTGGCACACCGTACCCTGGGGAGCTATGAGGAAGGTAGTCTGCGCTTTTCTCCGGGGTGGTATAATACAGCCGTGGATATTGATTTTACTGCGCAGGCAGTGGCAGAATTAATTGCTGAGCTACGCGCTTAATTTTTCTTGGTAAGGATTTGTCTGGATGGCGGCACATTGTCGCGTGTTCTGCATACACTGGAGTATAAGGGGGTGAGGGCATGGATACGGGGAATATAATGCAGTTGATGCAGACGCTTTCCTCCCTGCAGGGTGGTGGCCCTGCTCCTGGAGCTGGTGGTGGAGGCGGCCTATCCGCTCTATCTGGGCTGGCTGGATTGGGTGCTTTGGGCGGTCTGGGCAACGCCGGCGCTTCTGCTCCTGCTGGTGGTGGTCTGAGCGCCCTGAGCAGTCTGATGCCGCTGCTGAGCAGTTTACAGCAGCGCCCTGCAGCAGCCGCGTCCCAGCCGCAAAGCAGCAACACAGCGCCGCCATCGGCGGCAGCTGATGCAGCTTCTCCTACGTCGGCCAACGTAGAGCAGGCCAGCGTGACTGAAACCGCGAATCCAACAGATACTGCACCGCAGACTGAACAACCAAGCGTGTCGCCAGTGCAGGATACAGCGGCTGTGCAGCCTTCAGCGCCGCAAGCTTCTGCCAAAGCAAAGGGTTTTGACCCCTCTATCCTAACTATGCTGGGCAGTTTGGGGAGTCTTCTACGGTCGAACAATTCTGCGTCCAGCGCAGCCGCTCCAGATTCTGCTACTATGCAGCAGGAAGAAAATGTAGATGATGATTACTGTGCCTGTGACAGCTGTCAGCAGACCTGTTCGCGGCGTATTGACGCGGTGCCCCTGTCTGAGGTGCGGCGTATGGCTGCAGAGTTCAGAAAAAACTTACCCTGATTTTTGGTAGAGGCGGATAGGCGTATTGTATTATAGAAAAGAAAAAGGAAAAGGAGTTGTGCAGGATGATAAAAGCAAACGGCAATGCCCGTCGGGCACGTCAGCAACATATGGAGCAAAAACAGCAGCGTCAACAGCAACGGCAACAACAGCGGCAGCAACAAACGTCTACACAGGCCCAGCAACAACAGCAACAGGCTATGCCGCCGCTTCCGCAAATTAAGCAGCCACAATCCACTGCGGATTTACGGCAAATTCTGCAGTTATACGGCAACAGCCTGAATGAGGAAAACAAATCCTTTATTAACGAGCTGATCAACAGTCTGGAAAATGGTGCAGACCGTAGCAGTCTAATTAACCTGGCCTCCCGCATGCAGGCCGCAGCCAGCAAAAAGCAGTAATCTGCTGTGCTGCGGCGTAGATTTGTCGTCTGCCCCTAGTGGAAAAATTTTTCCTGCCCCGCCAAAATTTATTTGTATCTACCTTGAAAAGAAAATTTTTCTGTGCTATAATCGGAGAATATAAGGGAGTAGTCAGCGCCTAAGGCGTGATGAAGTCAACAACCTCAAGCGTTATTTGCTTTGGCTTAATCTTAAATGACGAGACTTATCACTTTAGCAACTGATGGGTCTCTTTTTTTATCCTCTGTTGCTGAAGGATCGGCAATGGAGGTTTTTCTTATGTAAAACCAGGCTTTTCTCTATTATTTTGCCAGGGTTTTTGTATAACTTGTACCCGATTATACCCATACTTATGGGAGAAAGGATGTAGATGCAAATTGGCCACCAGAGAATATTTATCTGAGGTAAGCCAGGTATTAGAGGAAAAAGCCAGCTCCATGTCTGGCCTTAGCGCTGCTGAGGCAGAATCCAGATTGGCGCGCTATGGCTTGAATAAACTGGCGGAGGGCAAAAAGGTTTCCCTGCTGCGCAAGTTTCTCGGCGAACTGGCCGACCCCATGACATTGATTTTAATTGCCGCAGCGGTGGTCTCCGGCGTTACGGCTGCTTATTCCGGTGAATCTTTTACCGATGTGATTATCATCATGATAGTGGTGATTATCAATGCAGTACTGGGCGTTTTTCAGGAAAACAAGGCGGAAAAGGCTATTGAAGCCTTGCAGCAGATTGCTGCTGCCACCTCCAAGGTGCTGCGTGATGGTTATCCACGTACCATCCGCAGCGAGGAGCTGGTACCGGGTGATATCATTCTTCTCGAAGCCGGCGACGCAGTACCTGCGGACGCGCGCTTGCTGGAATGCGCTAGCCTCAAGGTGGAGGAGGCGGCTCTGACCGGCGAATCTGTAGCTGCGGAAAAGCAAACCGAGGCTCTGGATCTTCAAGACGAAAAGGATATTCCCCTGGGCGACCGCAGCAATATGGTATATATGGGCAGCACCGTGGTATATGGCCGCGGGAAAGCTGTGATAACCGCCACTGGTATGGAAACGGAAATGGGCAAGATTGCCGGGGCATTGGCTGAAGCTAAGGAAGAGGCCACGCCCCTGCAGATTAAGCTCAATCAGCTAAGCAAGATTCTCAGCTTCCTCGTTCTGGGCATCTGCGCAGTCATTTTTGTCATAGATATTCTGCGTGTATATCCCAACATTGGACAGGGTACGCTGATCGATACCTTTATGATCGCGGTTAGCCTAGCTGTGGCGGCTATTCCCGAGGGCTTGGCTGCTGTAGTGACCATTGTGCTGTCCATTGGTGTTACCAATATGTCACGGCGCAACGCAGTGATTCGCAAATTGACTGCCGTAGAAACGCTGGGTTGTACACAGATTATCTGCTCAGATAAAACTGGTACACTGACCCAGAATAAGATGACCGTTGTGCAGCGTTCGGCGGCAGATGAAAAACGCCTGGCCCTGGCCATGAGCTTGTGTAGCGATGCCCGCTTGGATGAAAACCAACAGGCGGTGGGCGAGCCTACCGAGTGTGCGTTGGTAAATGATGCGTATCAGCTGGGCTTGGCCGAAGAGGCGGCAACCTATACGCGTGTGGGCGAGGCGCCTTTTGATTCACAGCGTAAGATGATGTCCGTAGTCTGCCGGGATACGCAAGGCAACTACATTCAGTTTACCAAGGGTGCGCCAGATGAAGTTCTTAAGCGCTGCACCCTGGTTTGGCAACAGGGGCAGGCTGTACCTTTGACAGACAGTATGCGCCAGGAAATTTTAGCGGCCAATAAAGCTATGGCTGACCAGGCTCTGCGCGTGTTGTGCGCAGCCCAGCGTTTGTGGTCCGATCTGCCGCAGGATACCAGCCCGCAGTCTTTGGAGCAGGAGCTGTGCTATCTGGGCCTGGTGGGGATGATCGACCCCATCCGTACAGAAGTAAAGGACGCGATTGTCAAATGCCGGGAAGCTGGCGTGCGGCCGATTATGATTACTGGCGATCATCGCGACACTGCCGTGGCCATTGCCCGTCAGCTGGGTATTCTGGAAGAGGGGCAGCAGGCTATTACCGGCGCGCAGCTCAATGAGATTGACGATGCAGAGCTGGCCGCCTCGATTGAGAAATATTCTGTATATGCGCGTGTGCAGCCTGAGCATAAGGTACGCATTGTCAAGGCCTGGAAGGCGCGTGGCTGTATTACCGCTATGACCGGCGACGGTGTGAACGACGCGCCCTCCATTAAAAGCGCAGATATTGGCGTTGGCATGGGTATTACCGGTACGGATGTAACCAAAAACGTTGCCGATATGGTGCTGGCGGATGATAATTTTGCTACCATTGTCTCTGCTGTGGAGGAAGGGCGGCGCATTTACGATAATATTCGTAAAGCTATTCAGTTCCTGCTTTCCAGCAACCTTGCAGAGGTTCTATCCATTTTCTTTGCCACCATGGTTGGGTTTACTATTCTGAAACCTGTGCATTTGCTGTGGATTAACCTGATCACCGACTGCTTCCCCGCGCTGGCTCTGGGCATGGAAAAGAGCGAGCCGGATATTATGCAGCGTCCACCAAGACGCGCAGATGAGGGCATATTTGCCGGAGGAATGGGCTTTGATGTTGCTGTGCAGGGTGTGATCGTCACCATATTAACCGTGCTCTCCTATTTAATTGGTCATTATATGGAGGCTGGAGAGTGGGTGTTCACGGATAGTCCGGCTGGTATGACCATGGCCTTTCTTACCCTTTCCCTGGTAGAGATTTGCCACTCCTTTAACATGCGCTCTCGCCGGGCTTCGCTGTTTTCTCTGCCCACGCATAACCGCTGGCTATGGGGATCCATGCTGGTTTCCTTGGCCTGCACGATTGCGGTTATCTATGTTCCCTTCCTGGCTACCGCCTTTTCTTTTGACCACATCTCCCTGGCTGAGTTTGGCGTAGCTGTGCTGCTCGCTTTAAGCATTATTCCGATTATGGAGCTGATTAAGCTGGTTCAGCGTAAAATAGCAGGCAGGCGTGCATAAGTTCTGTTGTGTAGAAAAGCCTCTGGAGGAAAGCTCCAGAGGCTTTTTTTACAGACGTTTTTATTCATGGGAACAAGTTGTGGCAAAATGCTGTCATACTATACAGAAACACGATGAAGAAGCGAAAGGAGTATAGAAAATGAAAACTTTATCCATGAAAAAGCTGTTGCTGCTGATGCTTGCACTACTTGTGGTTGTTGCCGCCTGTACTGCCTGTGGGGAAAAGGATCCACAGGGAGGAAGCGACACGCCGGAAATCCAAAGTCCGCAAGGAGAGCTGTCCGCCATTATTGAGGACATCTATGCCATCCAGGACGCAGGATTGAATGTAGTCACCACAACGGTGGATTTAACAGATGCCAATGCTTTGAAATCTTTTACTGGTCTGGACAGTGCGGACAAAATTAGCGAGGTTGCCGTATCTGAGCCCATGATTAGCTCGCAGGCCTATTCCTTGGTGCTCGTCCGCGTCAGCGATAGCGCAGATGCCGAGGAAATCGCCCAAGCGATGAAGGACGGCATTGATCCCAGAAAGTGGATTTGCGTGGAGGCGGATGATCTGCGCGTAGTTGGTTATGGGGATTTGCTGATGCTGGTGATGATGGATAGTCAGCTGGCGGATACTATCACCTCTGAGCAGATGGTGGCTGCTTTTGCCGAGGTTTGCGGCGGTGACTTGACCATAGATTTGCAGTAAGCCGCTGAAGAAAGGGGACTCTAACGGGGAGAAGCTGGGCCGTAGGAGTGCGCGTCCGTAGCTTCTGATTGAAGGCTGGCTGGAGGGCTCTATGCTGTTTTCAGATATTTCTTTTTTATATTATTTTTTGCCGGTTGTGTTGTTGCTGTATTTTATGGTACCCGGTAAATATAAAAACAGTTTACTACTGCTGGCCAGCCTGTTTTTTTACGCCTGGGGGGAGCCGCGTTATGTAGTGCTTATTGTGCTGGCTATTGTCTGCGGCTATAGCTTTGCCCGGTTAATTGATTGCTACCGGGGAAGTTGGAAATCCCGCTTGTATTTGTTTTTTTCCTGTCTAATCAGTTTGGGATTGCTGGGCTATTTTAAGTATGCGACCTTTTTTATCTCTAATCTCAACGCACTTACAGGTTGGCAGTTGCTTGTGCCCAAAATCGTTTTGCCCATTGGCATTAGCTTTTATACCTTTCAGATTATCAGCTATACGGTGGACGTATATCGCGGACAGGTGGAAGCACAGCGTAATCTGCTGGATTTTGCCACCTATGTGGCCCTCTTTCCACAACTGATCGCCGGCCCGATTGTGCGCTATGCAGATGTGGATGAGCAGCTTAAGTCTCGCCGTATTACCTGGGAGCAGGCTTATAGCGGAGTGACCCGCTTCATTATTGGGCTAGCCAAAAAGGTGCTGCTATCCAACGTGCTGGCTGAGCTATGTACGGCCTTTCGCAGCACGCAGGATAACTCCGTGCTTTTTTGCTGGCTGTACGCGCTGGCCTTTTGCCTGCACATTTATTTTGATTTTTCCGGTTATAGCGATATGGCGATTGGTCTGGGGAAAATATTGGGCTTTTCCTTTCCGGAAAACTTTTCCTATCCCTATATGTCGCGCAGCATCAGCGAATTTTGGCGGCGCTGGCATATGACATTGGGCTCCTGGTTCCGCGATTATGTCTATATTCCCTTGGGCGGCAATCGCGTTGCGCCGGCCCGCTGGGTAGCGCATATTCTGTTGGTCTGGTTGTTGACTGGCTTGTGGCATGGCGCAGCTTGGAATTTTGTGCTCTGGGGTCTGTTTTTTGCCCTGTTGCTGATTGTCGAGCGCATAGGTCAGCCACTGTTGGTGAAGCTTCCCGCCTTCCTGCGGCATGCTGTTGTGCTGTTTTGTCTGCTGATCAGCTTTGTACTGTTTAATGCAGATAGTCTGTCCACAGCCTGGTCGGATATTGGCGGCCTGTTTGGCGCGGGCGGCTTGCCGCGCGCTACAGCGGAAGCCTGGTACTATTTACGCAGCTATCTGATTCCGCTGCTCTTGGCCATATTGGGATGCAGTCCTTTACCCGTTCGCCTCTATCAGAGGTTGCACAAGCGCTTTGCGACTGGCAGCGGCTTTTACCTGCTCCAATCTATTTTGCTGTTAGCCCTCTTGCTGTTGTGTACCGCCTATCTGGTGGACGGCTCCTTCAATCCCTTCCTGTATTTCCGTTTTTAAGGTGGTGTGCCTATGCGTGAGCAAGCAAAATATTTACCCGGTCTCTTGCTTATCTGCCTGCTGTGGCTCGGGCTGAGCCTGCTGTGCTGGTTCAAAACGCCACAGGCTTCTTCGATAAGCGAGCGCAGGCAATTGGCGCAGCTGCCGCAGCTCTCTGCCAGCACGCTGCTTTCCGGCTCTTATATGCGCGATTTTGGCGAGTATGCGCTGGATCAGTTCCCCTTGCGCGATTCTTTTCGCCGCCTAAAGGCAGCCTCTGTGTTTTATCTGTTTCAGCAGAAAGACAATAATGGCATCTACCTTGTTGATGGCTATGCGGCGCAGCTGGAATATCCTTTAAACGAGTCGTCCGTCCTATCTGCTGCCCAGCATTTTACGGATTTGTACAACAACTATATGAAGGATGCAAATGTGCGGGTATATCTTTCCATTATTCCGGATAAGAGCTACTTTTTGGCTGCGCAGCACGCTTACCCAACGCTGGATTATGCCCGGCTGTTTACACTTATGCAGGAAAATATGCCCTTTGCCACCTTTATTGATATTCGTCAGCAGCTGGATGTGGCGGATTACTATCGCACGGATACCCACTGGCGGCAGGAATGCTTGCTGGATGTAGCGCAGGCGCTGGCCGAGGGCATGGACTGCGGTCCGATTGCTACGCAGTATGAGGAGGAGGTGGCGGATATCCCCTTTTACGGCGTATACTATGGCCAGTCCGCCTTGCCTCTGGACAGTGAAGAGATTCATTATCTGCGCAGCCCGGTACTGGATGCCTGTACGGTCTATAATGTGGAAACCGGCAGCAGTGGTGGTATTTATGCGTTGGATAAGCTGGAGAGCCGCGACCCCTATGAGGTTTTTTTACAGGGTGCTGCACCGCTGCTGTATATTGAAAATCCCTTGGCTGATACCAGCAGGGAATTGGTGGTGTTTCGCGATTCCTTTGCCAGTAGCTTGGTTCCCCTGTTGGTAGAGAATTATGCTAAAATTACTTTGGTGGATACCCGCTATATAGCAAGCACTTATGTGGGGGAATATGTGGACTTTACGGATTGCGACGTACTCTTTCTTTACAGTACGCTGCTTCTCAATAACAGCGCTGTTTTAAAATAGGGGTTGGCAAAAGAAAAAGGAGAGGGCGTCTCATAAGAGCTCTCTCCTTTTTTGCTGCTTGTCTGCAGACTAATTTTTTAAACGCTTGTCCGCTTTGGTAGCCAGACGCGTGCCAACGCTTTGGAAAATCTGTACCAGGATGATGAGCAGGATGACCGCCAGCAGCATAACCAGATATTTGTAGCGGTAGTAGCCATAGTTAATGGCAATTTTACCCAGCCCGCCGCCGCCGCAAATGCCGCTCATGGCAGAGTAACCAAGAATGGTGGTAATGGAGATGGTGGCATTGGACAGCAGGGAAGGAATGCTTTCCGGAATCATGACCCGTACAATGATTTGCATGGGTGAGGCGCCCATGCTTTGCGCGGTCTCAATAATATTGGGATTGAGCTCACGCAGACTGCTTTCCGCCAGACGCGCCACAAAGGGGAAAGCGGCAATCACCAGCGGCACAATGGAGGCCACTGTTCCAACGGAGGTCCCCACAATTAGACGGGTAAAGGGAATGAGCATAATCATCAGAATGAGAAAGGGCACAGAGCGCAGGAGATTGATTACAACATTCAGTACATGCATCAGCCACTTGGGCAGGGGCAATACCCCATTTTTTTCGCCCACTACGAGCATAACACCCAAGGGCAGACCAATCACAATGGCGATTGCTGTAGAGATTACTGTAACATAAAAGGTTTCCCACACTGCTAACGGAAACTCATTTTGTATGATGCGCAGCGCCTCTGCAACTGCCTGTGATGAAAAAAGCTTATCAAGCATTGGGTAAGACCTCCTCCACAACAACATCGGCAATGCTTTGCAGGTAAGCTGCTGCCTTGGGCAGATTCTTCTCTCCATCCGGTATCCCCAGCAGCATATTGCCATACACCTTATCTCCTATGCTTCTGGTGGAGGCAAAGAGAATATTGGCGGCTATATTCTCCTCCATCGCCATGGTCGCGATCAGCGGCGTTCCTGTTGCCAGCGCGCCGTTAAACACAACACGGATACGCTTTTCACCTGGCTCAGCAGGCAGAATCTCATTGCTGCCATCAGGAAAGACCAGACGCTTGGCTTCCGGAGACTGGGGATTGGCAAAAATCGTACCGACCTCGCCCTCTTCAACCACAACCCCGTTGTCCAGGATGGCAACATGCTGGCAGATTTCCTCCACCACGCTCATTTGATGTGTAATTACAATGGCGGTGATGCCCAACTCCCGGTTGATATCGCGGATTAGATTGAGGATGGAGTGCGTTGTTTTGGGATCCAGCGCGCTTGTCGCCTCATCACACAGCAAAACTTTTGGATTGGTGGCTAGCGCACGGGCAATGGCAATGCGTTGCTGCTGTCCGCCAGATAGCTGTGCAGGATAGGCTTTCGCCTTGTCCGGCAGGCCCACCACCTCCAGCAGCTCCAGCGCACGTTTTTTGGCCGCAGCTTTTTTTACGCCTGCCAGCTCTAGTGGAAAGCAAATGTTGCTCAGACAGTCGCGCTGCATCAGCAGGTTAAAGCCCTGAAAGATCATGGTAATGTTTCTGCGCGCGGCACGCAACTCTGCTGTAGACAGGCTGCCCATATCCTGGCCATCGATGATGACCGTACCGGAGGTAGGGCGCTCCAGCATGTTAATGCAGCGCACCAGGGTGCTTTTTCCTGCTCCGCTCATACCAATAATCCCATAGATATCTCCATCCGGTATAGTCAGGCTTACGTTCTTGAGGGCCTCTACCGTGTCATTTCCAGACTGGAAGGATTTAGTGAGATTTCTGATTTCAATCATAGTCAGCCTCCGGAGAAAGGATAACGCCGATTGTCATTCGGCAAGCGGCGTTATGACCAGTCCTTATTGTGTAATGGCATCCAGGCTTGTCTGCTTGCCACCGTAGATGCCCATGGGCTCGACATGGATGGATGCTGCAGATACGAGATGCGTGCCATTTTGTACATTGAAATCATCCAGGTAAGGAGCGTGCTGGAAATAGTTGGCGTCTACTTCGCCGCTCTCCACAACGTTGTTGGGGATGATGTAGTCGGTATATTCAATAATTTCCAGCGTAATATCTCTTTCCGCAAGAATTTCCTTGGCAACCGCGAGGATTTCTGCATGCGGAGCTGGAGTAGCGGCTACGGAAATGCTGGTACCTGCCAGAGCTTCATAATCTACTGTGGCGTCAAAGCCATCGCCAGGGGTCTCAACAACGCTGATGACAGCGCCGCCATAGGTCTCGGTGATGTAATCGGCTACAGCCTGGCTTTGTAAAGCGGCAACCAGCGCTTTGATCGCGTCAGTTTCTTCATTGCCCTCTTTGACCGCCAGAATGTTGGCATAGGCGGAACTAGAGTTTTCCATAGCCAGCGATTCCTCAATCGGATTCATTCCCGCCGCAATGGCATAGTTGGAGTTAATGATGGCATAGTCTACATCCGGCAGAATGTTGGGCAGCTGTGCAGCTTCAACCTCTTCAAACTGAAGGTTGTAGGGGTTGTCCGTGATATCCTGGACAGTGGCAGTAATGCCAGCTTCCGGATCAAGCGTAATATACCCCTGTGCTTCCAACAGCAGCAGTGCTCTGGCCTCGTTTGTGGTATCATTGGGCACGGCAATGGTCGGACCCTCGTTCTGGGAGGAGCAGGCGCTGAGGCCGATGCAGCCAACAATGGTAAGTACAGCGACCAGAATGATGAGCATCGTTCTTTTCATGTGAATACATCTCCTTGATATTTATTTATAGACAATGTTTTAAATCCATGTATGGGGATAGGCCGGCGGTTCCAATAGCGATAGCCTGCCCGTTGAAAGAAAAAAGAGAGAAGCTTGCAATGCCACTCTCCTCCAAATGATATAAACCCATATCTGCAAGCTGGCAGCATAACATGCATTCGTTTGACAGAAAGCACACCCGGTAAAAAACGATCCTGGGAAGCATGCGTCCTTAAGGCGCATTATCTGGTGTTTTTTGTAGCGCTGTTGGTCTTCTTGCCGCCTGTTTTTGCGACTATGGGCTTCCTGCCTGCTTGTACGGAAAGATGCAGTGAAATTTTTGCTCTGTTCTTTATTGTACCATAGGGTAACCATTAAAGTCAATTAAGCTTTTGCCCTGCGAGCGATGCTTTTTGCGATTGCGCTGCTGTTTATCCCCATGTTTACCACCGGAATGCTGCTCTTGTGGGAATTGCCCCAGCTGTTGGCAAAAAACCTTCAAATCAACGAAGAATAGCGCGTCCGGAAACAGGTGATTCTTTTCACTTACGGATGTTTTTGGGTGGCTTTGTTTTGGCATCTTTGAATTTCCGCTATGGCTGGCGCGCCGTGTCAAACCGCCTGCACCAGTCCTCACGCAGCAGAGCATACAGCTTCATATCCAGTATCTGGCCGTTTTTGACGGCATTCCGTCGCAAAATGCCTTCCAGTTGGAATCCACATTTCTCCAGAATGCGGCAGGAAGCCAGGTTATGGGCAAAAGGTTCGGCAAAGAGTCGCAGAATATCGGTGTTGCGAAAAAGATAATGGCAAAATTGTTGCACTGCGCTGCTGCCCAGACCCTTTCCCCAATAGGACTCTCCCAGATAATAGCCCAGCTCTGCAGTTCGATAATGGATATTCCCTCCCCGGAATGCACCAATGCTGCCAATGGCTTTGTCCTGCAGACAGATGGCAAAGGCAAAGGTATTGTTTTTTTCGGATGACAGCATGGCGGCAATATAGTCCTGTGCATCCTTTTCCGTATAGGGGTAGGGCAATCCATCGCGTAGGTTGTTTTGTACCCGGGGATTGTTGAGTATTTCCACTAAGCTTGCGGCGTCCTGCATCCGCCATGTCCGAATCTGACATTGCATGGTTCTATGGTCTCCTTTATCCATGTGTTGCTCTGTAGAGGCAACTCACTCTTTTTCCCTTGTTATCAGCTTAAAACGAAAAAGAAAAGATTCAGGCTTTCGGTACCGGGCCTGAATCTTTTTTGTTGCTGCATATAAAGGCCTTAGCCGTTGATAGTCTGGTCTTTGAGCAGTACGTCGTGCGCGCCGCCTTCCACAATGCTCACCGAGCTGACCAACGTTAACTTGGCCCGTGCACGTAGCTGCGGCAGGGTAAGCTCTCCGCAGTTGCACATGGTGCTGCCTATTTTGGATAAGGTGGTACGCAGTCCCTGATGCATGCTGCCAGCATAGGGAACGTAGGAATCCACGCCCTCTTCAAAGCTTAATTTGCTGTCCCCACCCAAATCGTAGCGCTGCCAGTTGCGGGCGCGGGATGAGCCTTCGCCCCAGTATTCCTTCATATAGCTACCGTTTACCAGCACCTTGTTGGTCGGACTTTCATCAAAACGGGAGAAGTAACGGCCCAGCATGCAGAAATCTGCACCCATGGCCAGCGCCAATGTGATGTGGTAGTCATGCACAATTCCGCCGTCCGAGCAGATAGGAATATAGATGCCGGTTTCTTCAAAGTATTCATCACGGGCACGCGCCACCTCGATTACAGCGGTAGCTTGTCCGCGCCCAATGCCCTTTGTTTCGCGGGTAATACAGATGGAGCCGCCGCCAATGCCCACCTTGATAAAGTCTGCACCTGCCTCTGCCAGAAAACGGAAGCCCTCACGATCCACTACATTGCCAGCACCGATTTTTACGCTATCACCATATTTCTGCCGCACAAAATCCAGTGTGCGCTTTTGCCATTCGCTGTAGCCTTCTGAGGAATCGATGCACAGCACATCTGCGCCAGCTTCGATCAGAGCTGGAATGCGCTCGGCATAATCACGCGTATTCACGCCGGCACCTACCAGATAACGTTTGTGTGAATCCAGTAGCTCCAACGGCTGCTCTTTGTGCGCGTCATAATCCTTACGGAAAACAAATGCTACCAGATTGCCCTCGTTGCTGACAATGGGTAGGCTGTTTAACTTGTGATCCCAGAGAATGTCGTTGGCTTCGGACAGGGATACGCCCTGCGGTGCGGTAATCAGCTTTTCTATGGGGGTCATAAATTCGCTTACTTTTTGTGTGGTTTCCATGCGGCTGATGCGGTAATCGCGGCTGGTTACCAGGCCCAGCAACTTACCAGTGCCTGTCCCATCGTCCGTGATGGCCATTGTGGAAAAGCCGTTGCGCGCTTTTAACTCCAGCACATCGGCTAAGGTATTATCCGGACGCAGGTTGGAAGCACTGACCACGAAACCGGCGCGGTGACTCTTGGCTCGGCGTACCATAGCAGCCTGCGATTCAATGCTTTGCGATACATAGATAAAGGAAATGCCACCTTCCTTGGCCAGCGATACGGCCATTCGGTCGTCGGAGACAGCCTGCATAATGGCAGAGGTCATGGGAATATTGATTGAGAGTGCGGCTTCCTCGCCTTTTTTAAAGCGTACCAGCGGCGTGCGCAAGGACACGTTGTCCGGCAGGCACTCTGCTGAGGAATAGCCTGGAATCAGCAGATATTCGCTGAATGTTCTGGACGGTTCGTCATAGTAATAAGCCATGTCATCCTCCTGTGTAAGGGCAAATGCTTTGTCGTTAACTTAATAATATTGGCGCTTTTTTGCCTAAACCCTGCTATTGTGGGAAAATATTTTTCTTACTCCCTGCTTGGGCGTTCAGTGCAGCTCCAAGGCCTGTAGTGCCTGCACAACAGTTTCCAGGTGCAGGGAATGCGAAGATTTGACCAGTACGCTGTCACCTTTGCGCAGTAGGCTGGGCAGAGCTGCGATAAGCTGCTGCGGCGTGTCAAAGTGCGCGTCCGCCTGCATGACTGCTGCCAGATCGCCTACGGACAGCAGAACATCTGCCTTGCCGCGCGCGTATTCCCCTACTTGGCGGTGCAGCTGCTCCGCGTTGCTGCCCAACTCGTACATATCGCCCAAGATGGCAACGCGGCGGCCTGTCATACCAGCTAGATCATCTAATGCCGCCTGCATGGAGGTAGGGTTGGCATTGTAAGTGCTGTCCATAATTTGCAGGCTAGTGGTGCTAAGAATATTACCGCGGCCGCTGGGTGGTGCAAAAGCAGCTACGCCATCGCGAATCTGCTCTTCATTTAAGCCCATCTGTCGCGCCACCGCTACTGCGGGTAAGATGCTGTATAGCAGATGCGTGCCCCGATAGCGGCTGTGCAGCTCTAAGGCCGATAGCCCCAGTCCTTCCACTGTGCAGCAGAAGCCGTTTGCAGTATTGTCCCAGCTTAGCACACGTACATCGCAATCCGCTGTGCTGCCGTAGCGGTAGCGTTTGATATTGAACGGTGGTTGGTAATAGCGGAAGTATTCGTCATCTCCATTCAGGAAGATGCTGGCGCCTGGCCGCAGAAAACCACACATCTCGGTTTTGGCCCGTACCACGCCCGCGCGGTCGCCCAGATTTTCCAGGTGCGCATCGGCAGCATTGGTAAACACAGCTAGATTTGGCTGGGCAATGGAGGCCAGATAGCTCATCTCACCAAAATGGTTGATGCCCATTTCAATAACGGCCACCTGGTGGCTGCTGTTGATCTGCAATAGCGTTAGCGGTACGCCAAGATGATTATTGAAATTGCCGGCTGTTTTGAGCACTGTATATTTTTGTCCCAACACGCTGGCCAGCATGTCCTTGCAGGTGGTTTTCCCTACGCTGCCGGTTACGCCAATGAGTATACCGGTGAACTGGCGGCGGTAAGCGCGGGCAATATCACCCAGTGCAGCTATTGTATCCGGTACCCGGATGCAGGGCAGGGTGGAATCTGTGTCCTCCTGCACCAGCGCGGCAATCGCGCCTTTCTGTGCTGCCGCGGAGATAAAATCGTGACCATTCACTCGTTCGCCGGGGATGGCTACAAACAGACTGTTGCCGCTGACGTTACGACTATCTGTCGCAATGTCTTGTAGGCTTGTTTCCAGCACTGCATCCGGACCTTTGTATACGCCGCCACAGGCCTGCAGTGCTTGTCGTAAAGTAAAGTTTTCCATATGTACTCCTTTGGAATATGAAAAGGTAAAGGATTCATACCGTTGAGCAGGAGCTGCTTATTGCGTATAACGGGCTAAGGATAGCTCGATAATTTTTTCGCATAGCTGGTTATAGTTGATACCTGCCGCGGCTGCCTCCTGTGGAACCAGAGACGTAGGCGTCATGCCAGGCAGAGTGTTGATTTCCAGAATATACAGCTGACCATCTGGCGTGAGAATGAAATCAGCCCGCGCGTAAACCTGTAAGCCCAGGGCATGATAGGCAGTTTTGGCCGCCTGCTGAATGCGCTGCGTGATTTCTTCATCAATGCGTGCTGGACAGATTTCCCGGCAGGCCCCTGCCTGGTATTTCACCACATAGTCGAAGAATTTGCTGTCATAATCCAGCTCTATGGGCGGCAGCGCCTCTTCGCCCAGTATGGCCACCTGTATTTCCCGGCCTGCTATGTATTGTTCTACCAGCACGCGGTTATCGCAGGCAAAGGCCAGATCCAGCGCTGCTTCCAGTTGTGCTGGCTCCTCTACCAGCGTAGTGGCTACGCTGGAGCCGCCGCTGCAAGGCTTAACGATCAGCGGATAGTCGGGCAAGGGGGGCAACTGTTGCCCTTTGCACAGCGTAAGGCCCTGCGGCACCTGTAGTCCCGCATTGAGAAACATCTGCTTGGAGATTTCCTTATCCATGGCCATAGCACTGGAGAGCGTATTGCTGCCCGTGTATTTTACGCCCAGCAAATCCAGCAGCGCCTGCACCTTGCCATCCTCACCGTCTGCGCCATGTAGACCGAGAAATACCAGGTCGGCTGCGCGCAGCAGCTTAATGACCTGCGGTCCAATGCGGCAGGGGGATTTATCGGCCCGTTGGCCCCGTACAGCCTGCAGATCCGGCGCCTGCGTGGGCACACTCTGTTCGCTGGGAGGCGGGGCGCTGGCAAAAAAGGCTGGCAAATCCGCAATGGGCTCCTCTACGCCCAGAAACATATCGATAACCACTGCCTGATGCCCGTTTTGTCGCAGCGCAGCACAAATCTGGCTGCTGCTGGTCAGAGAGACATCCCGTTCAACGGATAAACCGCCGCCTAAAACTACTATTTTCATATTTATATATAATCCTCCGTGGTAGGTATGGCTTTGTCTTGTAATTGCGCGATTACGCGCGGCGCGCAGATTCGAAACCAAGGGGCAAAGACCTTAGGCTGCGTTTTTAATTGTCTTTGCAGTACAGAGGCCTCAATCCATTTTAGCGCGGCAATTTCCTGCGAATCCGGCTGTGGCGTATCGCCCTGCCATTGTCCGCACAGTACATGGTCAAACTCATATTCTGTCAGCCCATTGGCAAAGCCGGCCCGGTAGATAAAGGTAAACAGCTCATGCAGATTGGCACAGTGCAGGCCGGTTTCCTCTTGCAAGCGCTGCTGCGCGGCCTGCAGGATATCCTGGCCGGGACGGGGATGCGAGCAGCAGGTATTGGCCCACAGTCCGCCGCAGTGGTATTTGTCTAAGGCACGCTGTTGAACCAGCAGTTGAAGCTCGCCGCATTCCTGCCGCCAGATAAAAACGGAAAAGGCGCGGTGCAGCAGGGCGCGGCGGTGCGCTTCCATTTTTTCCGCTGTGCCCAGCTGCCTATCCTGTTGATCTACCAGAATTACATCGCTCATTACGCCATCTACCTTTAAACTATTCTTAATAGTCTATTATGCACCAAAATTGCGTGTTTGGCAAGCAAAACGCAGTTATTCGTCCTGTTTTTGCGCAGCCAGATTGTTCGCTGTGGCCAGCAGTCGTTTGGCAATCTGCTCCACCTTGCTGTAATCTACAGCCTGCATGTAAATATCCTCAATGCTATCGTGAATTTTCTTGGCTGCTGCTACCTGCTGCCCGGCCTGCCCGGTCAGCTGCTCGATTTGTTGCAAGCAGGTCTGATCCTCCTCATGATAGCTGCCGCAGTTGATTACCGTATCGCCTTCACGAAGCGCATCCGGTACTGTATCCAGCAACAGCAGCGCGGTGTCCTGTTGCGGCAACAGGAGCAGCTCAATCTGCTGTGGCTGCAAGGCGCTGTGGTAGATTTCCATGTCACAGCCGCGTGCCTCTGCGGCTTGCGCGATTTCACCGATTAGTTGCTCGCGTCCTCCCCCGGGCGGGCCGACCAGCAAATAGCGGTTTGCTGCCTGTCGGGACAGCTGCTCTGCATAGCTGACCAGGCCGCGCGGTGTGACTGCCGAGGCAAACAAATGGCGGCAGCGGGGCGCGCTGTCAGGGAAAAGCGCTGCAAGCAGGCTATCTTTGTGCTGCCGACATACCTCTGGTGCATAGCTGCTGTGGCGGTCTTTTATTTCTCCCAGCACATCGGCCACTTCCCGCAATAGGGAGAAGCAGCGTGCATAGCAGGCGGAAGAAGCGTTGCTTAGATCTATAATCTGCTGTTTTTGCTGCCGCAACAGGCGGCTGTCCCAGCAGCAACCCAAATCGATAAGGCTTTCTACGGCCCCGGGATAACGGGGGTCTACGATATGCGGTGCTGTGCCGTCAATAACGGCCAGAGACAGCTCGGGAATCAGTACGCCGTCCAGGGACTCGCTATCTGAGGCACAGGGCCATAATTCCACAGCCAGACCCTGCTCCAGCATTTCTTTGGCCAAGCGGCGCATAAGCGTACTTTTACCGCAGCCTGGTCCACCTTTGAGAATATATACTCTGTCTGCGTATTGTAATCCAGAGGGGAAAAGAGAGACATAGCCATTGGTGGTATTGCTGCCAGGGAAAGCATAGGTGCGTTGTGGTTTATCCATAAAAAATCCTCCCTGTAAAATTCATCATGTGCTATCATATGCGGTTGATAGCAGAGAAAGTGCATATTTATCTGCGGCGGCGCATAGCTATTTGATAGAAAGCAAGGAGGATTCCCGTATGGCAGAACTGCGTTTACCGCTACAAAGAACAATATTTTTACCCTCCGGCGCGCCGTCTCTGGGTAGTATCTACCAGATTTCCGGCGATTTGCGCCAGGTACGCTGTGGTTGTACCGGCCCGGACGTCTACTGCTCCGGGGAGGCGGATATCCTGATTGAATATACCTCTGGTGGCGGTGGCGGCGGGTTATTTGGCTATAGCGAGTCCAATGCGCAGGATAACGCCACCTGGCAGGCTTTAATCACCGTGCCTTTCCAGTTGAGTCAGCCGGGTCAGCTGCCGCCGGATGGACCCTTCCGCGTGGAATTGGGTCAAATGGAATGGTTTATTGCCGCAGCCCGCGCCATTGAGTTGGAAACGGAGCTGCTTATCAGGTATGCAGCGGCTGAGGATGGCGAGGCTTTGTCAGGCGCAGTGCAGGTGGAGAGCCGCTCAGCGCCAGATACACTGTCGCAGTTTGAAGATTGGCCGCAATCCCAAACGCAGCCGGAGCATAATCCGCAATCCGCGCTCAGGGAGCGAACGGGGGTCAAAGGAGTCCCCCCCGTCCCCCATGCAGAATCGGCTACGGACAGATTGTCGGATGTGGCTATGCACACGATTACGCGCAGCCCTATCAAGCGGGAGGATTCCAGGCCTAGGGAATGGAGGATGGTTACATTGACTGGTGAGGATGAGAGATATGAAACGAATGACCTACATCGTGCTGCTGTCCACCCGCAGAACGGGCAGAAGCGCCACGTGGAGGTGGTCGACCTGTCTGGCGGACAGAGTGAAAATGTGGAGGCGGCAATTATGCGCGCCCTGGCAGAGGCGGATGCAGAGATAGAAGAGGTGCGCTCTGTTCTGGATACACCTACGCAAAAGAAAGATTCTGTATCACAAATTCCAGTCGAGAAAGAAAATGGTGCGGGCCAGGATGTAAGGACAGTGACTGGACAAATGCAGTTGGAAAAAGCGCAGGAGCCGCATGAAGCAGCGGAGACGGATGAATCCACGCTTTTGCGTCCACCCAAGGACGTGGTAGAGGAGCAACCATATCTGCGCAAAAAAACGTCGCAGTCCGGTATGGATCGAGAGATGGAGCAGCCAATGGCTCCGCTGTCCCCGGCAGAAAGCACAACGCCGATAGAGCCGCTGGCTTCAGTGGAGCCGGGCGTACAGGAAGAGCAAAAGCATAGTGCGCTGGATACGAACAGTCGTGCTGCGGAGGAGGATACACAAATTCAGATTGATTTGCGCAAACCGCATGCCTTTGCTGCGGAAGAAATCTCCGAGCGCCAGGGAGATGCGCGAGGCGACGCAGCTGAGGCTGCCGGGACTTCCGTAGTGCAGCAGGAGGCAGATCCTGCTGTGGAGTATGACAAATTGGCAGAAGAGGGTGACATCGAGCAAATTGTGGAAGATTTAACGCAGCAGCCTGCGGAGGATTCTGGCCAGGCGGAAAATGCCGCTGCGCGAGAGATAGTAGCGCCGGCGTCAGCGCAGCCGGAGTCGCCGGCAAAAGGCCTCGTTACCATTAGCAGCGCTGCGGACGAAG
>CALXSV010000095.1 GCA_944391235.1 uncultured Clostridia bacterium
CTACAAAGCGAGGACTGGTGGAGTTATGATAGCCGCGGTTTGTATATTGACGATTGCTTTTATATTTGCAGCGAATACGGCATATCCGTGCTGGATTTGGCTGCACTTAGCGAGCTGGCAGAAATTACATTTTAAAACATACCTTCCTTCCGTTTTATCTGTCAGCAATAGAAAGAGGAAGGCAATCCATGGATTGCCTTCCTCTTTTTTCATGGTATTGTCAACTGTTATTCTGCTGTAAAGCCTGCCAAATATGCCTCTTGCTCTGTGCTGAGTTTGTCTATTGTCATACCAGAGGATGCTAGCTTTAAGCGGGCCACGGCGTTGTCTATATCTGATGGCACAGCGTAGACCTGCCTGTCCAGCTTACTGCCATTTTGGGCCAGGTATTCCAAAGATTTGGCCTGAATGGCAAAGCTCATATCCATGATTTCCGCTGGGTGCCCCATCCCTGCAGCCAGGTTTACCAGGCGTCCCTCAGCCAGCAGATTGAGGATTCGTCCATCTGGCAGTTCATAACCCATAATATCCGGTTTGCGCTGCCATACACGAACAGCCATTGCCTCTAAATCCTCTTTGTTAATCTCTACATCAAAATGACCGGAATTGGAAAGGATAGCGCCATTTTTCATCTTTTCCAGATGGCGACGAGTAATTACATCCTTGCAGCCGGTAAGGGTAATGAACAAATCACCGATTGCAGCTGCTTCGTCCATGGGCATTACAGTAAACCCATCCATACTGGCTTCCAGTGCCTTGATGGGATCAATTTCTGTCACAATAACATGGGCGCCCATGCCTTGGGCGCGCATAGCACAGCCGCGTCCACACCAGCCATAGCCGGCGATGACCACATTTTTGGAGGCGATGATTAGATTGGTGACTGCCATAATGGCGGTCAGGGTAGATTGGCCTGTCCCATAACGGTTGTCAAAAAGATGCTTGCAGTTGGCGTCATTCACGTTAATCATGGGAAAGTGCAGCTGGCCTGCGACCTGGCGAGCCTTCAGTCTATGGATTCCGGTGGTGGTTTCCTCACAACCGCCAATTAAGCAGTCCGCGTATTCCGCATGCGGGCCATGCAATAGAAGGGTAAAGTCTCCGCCGTCGTCAATCATCAGATGTGGATGGCAGGCCAGTGTATCGAGCAGATGCTGTTCATACTCCTGGTTGCTTACACCATGCTTGGCATGGACATCAAAGCCCTCGGCGCGTAGCGCTTCTGCTACATCATCCTGTGTGGATAGGGGATTGCAGCCTGTAACATGCACCTCTGCGCCGCCCGCCTTTAAAACCTGTGCCAGATAGGCTGTCTTGGCTTCCAAATGAATGGAGGTGGCGATACGCAGTCCGGCAAAGGGCTGCGTGCGCTCAAATTCTTCCTTGATGTGGTTTAGCAGAGGCATATAGCCCTGCACCCAGTTGATTTTGTCACGGCCGGCGGCGGCCAGCGATTGATTCGTCATTCTATGTACAACCTTTCTCTATTACTAATATCAGCGAATAAAGCTGGTGCGTTTGGCTTCCTCTTCCGCAGTTGGGATGCTCAGTCCTGCTTCCTGTCCTGCGGCAAGGCATTTGAGTAGCCATGCCATATTCCGGGCCAGGGTGCGCATGATTTGCAATCCTTCCTCATCCTGCAAAACCTCTTGCGCAGTTCCCCCGTGCACCATATTCCAGTATTGTGAGCTGACAATGGGCATGTTGTTAATGGTAAAATATTTGTTTAGCTGATCCAGCGTTGCTGTTGTGCCAGCCCTTCTGGCCCTCACCACAGCAGCGCCTGGCTTGTAGGCTAGTTTGGGTGCGGCAACGCGGAATAAGCGGTCGCAGAACGCAGTGGCAATGCCCGACGCTGAAGCATAATGTACGGGAGAGCCGATGATCAGGGCGTCGCAGGCGTCCAGCTCATCCAGTACATCATTCAATACGTCATTGTATACGCAGCGTGCCGGGTTTTCGCCGCGCTTGCAGAAATTACATAGACAGCAGGCGGGAACAGGGCGCTCTCCGCAATGAATGATTTTGCTGTCTACGCCTTCCTTTTGTAGCTGGTCAGCAATATGCGTAAGGGCGGTATAGGTGCAACCATGTTTATTAGGGCTACAATTCAGCATCAGAACATTCATTTTCTATGGACTCCTTTTCAAATTGATTGCAATAAAGAACAGGGATTTCTACTGTTATGATATGCTGATTATACCATATCCGTCAATATATTAGCCAGGCCTTTTTACAAGTTGTACAGGCTGCGGTATTTTTTATTCAGATAGTTGGTGTAGTATTGCGGATTGAATGCCTCGCCGCTTATTTCCAGCAACAATTCTTGCGGCTTTTTTATACCACCAAAGACAAACAGTTTTTCCTTCAGCCAGTTAATAATAGGACTAAGATCGCTTTTTGCAAGCAGCTCCCATACGGGCAACTCTTTTTCCATTGCAGCAAGAATCTGGGCGGAATAAGCGCTTCCTAATGCGTAGGTGGGGAAATAGCCAAAGCTGGCATCGCTCCAATGCATATCCTGTAGCACGCCCTGCGCATCATCCGGCACATCAAGGCCGAGATATTCCTTATACAAGCGATTCCATTCAGCGGGCAAATCAGCCACAGACAGACTGTTGTCAACCAATCTTTTTTCCAGCTCGTACCGTATCATGATGTGCAGGGGATAGGTTAACTCGTCCGCTTCCGTGCGAATCAGGCTGGGCTGACTGACATTGCATGCACGATAAAATTGCTCTGCCGTAACATTGGCCAACTGTTGGGGAAAGATTTCCTGCGCCTTGGTAAAGAGGCAGGTGGTAAATTCGCGGCTGCGGCCAATGTAGTTTTCAAAGAAGCGAGAGATGGATTCGTGGATAGAACAGCTGGAGCCCTCAGCCAGGGAGCTACCGTTTAACTCGTCGCCAGTATAAAGCATATAAAGGGCGTGTCCCCCTTCGTGGATAACACTAAACAGGCTGGAAAGTAAATCATTTGTATAATAGTGGGTGGTAATGCGTACGTCATGGTTGTTCGTTGAGGTCGTAAAGGGATGCTCGGACTCGCCGATTGCGCAGCGGTTTCGGTCGATTTGCAGCAGATCCATTACATAATGAGCCAATTGCCGTTGCCCCTCCAGAGGAAAGTCTGCCTGTAAAAAACGAACATCCGGTTGTTGCGCGCTACGAATTTGCTGGATTAGCGGCGTAATGTTTTCCCAGATGTCCTGGAAGAGTTTATCCAGCGTGTCCATGGTTAACCCGGATTCATAGTCATCCAACAGTAAATTATAAACGGGTTGGCTGCTGTCGTATAGTTTGGCGAAGCACGTAGCATAATCCAGCATTTTTTGTAAATGCGGCGCAAACAGCTGATAGTTATTGCTCTGTTTTGCCTCGATCCAGGCCTGTCCGGATAGTGCGATTGCCGTCTGGAAGGCCATATACTCTTCCTGCGGTATAACCTCAGCCTTTTTTATACTGCGCTCCAGCTCCTGTGCCTCCCGAAACATCCAGCGCGGCATCTCATTCTCCCGCTGCAAAATCTCTTTTACCAGAGCCTTTAGCTCCTCGTTGATAAGCAGATGGTAGCTTTCTCCAGAGAGCGTACCCATCACCTCACTATAGCGTGCGCCCGCATCTTTGGGCATAACCGTTTCTGCATCATAGCTCAGAATCGTCATTGCATGCTGATAGGCATTGCGGTGATTTTGATTGTTGATAAAAGCCTCTTGCAGTTGCTGCACTTCCATGGCTATACCTCCTCCAGTCATTAAATTTTATTATATTCTCCAGCAGGATATTTATTCCTTTCCGCAAATAATCACAACGAGAAGGATATATTTATAAAAGAATGAAAGCGGGTGGTAAAATGAAATATGATTTTGATAGCCCGGTTTCCCGGCGGGACAGCAATTCCATTAAGTGGGAAAGTCCGCAACTGCTGAAAAATATGGAAATATCCAACATTTTGCCGCTATGGGTAGCGGACATGGATTTTGTAGTGGCGGAGCCCATTCGTCAGGCTTTGCTTAAGCGTGTTCAGCACGGAGTTTTTGGCTATTCTTATGTGGACGAGAGCTATTATCAAGCCATTATTAGCTGGTATCAACGCAGGCATGCTTTTGCTATTGATAGGGAGAGTATCTGTTTTTCTCCGGGCATAGTGCCGGGCATTGCCTATTTACTGCGCCTGCTCACGCAGCCGGGGGATGCGGTACTCATTCAACCACCAGTTTATTATCCCTTTGCCGCGGAGATTACCAACGCCGGCTGTCAAATCGTGGAGAATCCCTTGCTCGAAGACGAAAACGGCTATTATCGTATGGATTTTGCTGATTTGCAAGAAAAGGCCAAACAAGCGAAGGTAATGATTCTCTGCTCTCCGCATAATCCAGTGGGCAGGGTGTGGACGGAAGCCGAATTGCGGCAGGTAGCAGATATCTGTTTCTCCCATGATGTATTTGTGATTACGGATGAAATCCATAATGATTTGCTGCGCAAAAATATACGCCATATCTGTCTGGCTAGTATGTACCCTGAAGAACAGCGACTCGTAACCTGTCTTTCTGCTTCTAAAAGCTTCAATTTGGCGGGTTTATCCTGCTCCTCTCTGATTATTCCTGATCCAGACTTGCGCAGGCGGTATAAGGAGTATTTGCAGCAGGTTGTTCATGTCAGCTCGCCATCTGTGCTGGCTCAGGCGGCTTTTCAGGCTGCCTATTTAGAGGGAGAGGAGTGGCTGGACCAGTTATGCGCTTATTTGGACGGCAGTATTGTACTGGTGCAGCAATTTCTTTTTGAACAGCTGCCGTTAGCTGTTTTTTATCCTCCGCAGGGCAGCTATTTAATCTGGCTGAACGTATCCGCTTATGTGCAGGATACTCAGGCCTTTGTTCGTGATTTAGCTATAAAGACGGGCGTTGTGCTGGAAAATGGAGAGCTGTTCGGCGCTGGTGGCCGTGGTCATCTGCGCCTCAATATTGCCTGTCCGCGCGGACTCTTGCAACGTGCGCTGCAAATCCTGGCCCAGCAGTTAAAAAGTGTATAAATCAGTCAGAAATCGCCATGTTCAGATAAATTTCATAGTGAGTTTCCCCGCTTGTTATGATATACTAGTTAGGGATACCTATATGATATTTTCTAAGGAGACACGCCATGGACGATTTGGAACGCTATGTCGATATTCTCTTTGCCGATTACCGTCAATATGAGCATGCGCAAAAGTTACGTATTGCCATGCTTAATGATTTGCTGCTGAAAAAGGAGAACCTGCAAATGCAGGGCAGGAGTGAGAGCGATGCAATACGAGAGGTACTGGCGTCGCTGGATGACTTTGGTGCGCCGGCAGAGGGAAATTATCTTGTGTTTAGTGATATGTTTCGGCATGATGAGGCAATGAGCCGGCTCTTGTGGCTGATTGTGGGGGTAGTGCTGTCTGTTCCTACCCTGATTGTTGGGCAATACTGGCTGAGCATTGTTTTTGTGCTGGCTTTATGCATTTGTTTTTTCCTTACGCGCAAGGATTTGCGGGATATGGATTCCAACAAGGTCAACTTTTACGATATGGATGAGTTAAAGGCTACATCGGGAAAATATTGGAAGTACTGGCTTATCGGCTCTGTTGTCTATCTTGTGCTTGCTTATTTGTGGAATACTGGTCGGTTGCCCTTTATTGAGGCCAACTTTGTTGCTGGTCCGCTGGGTAGTGCGCAAAAACTATTTCGTTACTATCCACCACTGGTATTTATGGTTATACCTTTGTGGGCAGCTGACCGGCCTCGCTTGTTAATAAAAAATGAGATGGGTGCTACGATGGACATGAGTGATGTTGGTGAAGCGGATACGGGTAGCGAATACAATGCGGAATATCAGCAATGTCTTGAGGATGAGGAATAGATGGAACATGTATTAGCGGATATGGAGGCAGTAATTTTTGATTTGGATGGTACCTTGTGGGACTCCAGCGCCTGTGTCAGCAGGGGGTGGCAGCGTGCAGTACAGCAGCAGTTTCCTGGACTGTGTGCAGATATCAGTATTGCTAAAATGCAGTCCTGTATGGGAAAGCCAATGGATGAAATATGCGAAAATTTGTTCCCCTCTCTGAATCCGCAACAGCGCGCTTCCTTACTGGATGAATGTATTGCCTATGAGCATGAGGAGTTACAGCAGGCCCAGCAAGAATGGCTTTTTCCCGGTGTACGGCAAACGCTGGAGATTTTGTCCACGCGTTACCCGTTAGCCATTGCCAGCAATTGCGAGGATGGCTATATTGAAAATTTTCTTAACCGTTGCGAACTTAGGCATTTGTTTTGCGACTTTGAATGCTGGGGGCATACCGGCTTGAGCAAGGGGGAGAATATCTGCCTGCTAATGGAGCGCAATCACTGGGAAAACGCCTGTCTGGTCGGTGATACGCAGATGGATCAGGCGGCAGCTGCCTATGCGCATATTCCCTTTATCTTTGCCCGCTATGGCTTTGGCCAGGCCACAAACTGTACCTTGGTTATGGATCGTTTTGAGGAATTATTGGATTTGCTGTGAGGAGAAGGAGCAAATCAGGATATGCATATGGTCAATTGGAATCCTTGGCATGGGTGCCATAAAATATCTCCGGGCTGCCAGCATTGCTATATGTACCGTAGTGATGCCCGTTATGAGCGGGATAGTACACTTGTGAGAAAAACCTCTTCGTTTAATTTGCCTTTGCGCCGGAATCGGAGCGGCGAGTGGAAAATCCCTACCAATAGCATGGTATGGACCTGCTTTACTTCTGATTTTTTGCTGCCTGATGCGGATGACTGGCGGGCTGAAGCCTGGGATATGATACGGCAGAGAAGGGATGTTCATTTTCTTTTTATTACCAAGCGCATAGATCGCTTTGCCAAATGTATTCCTACGGATTGGGGTGATGGCTGGCCGCATGTACATGTATGCTGTACCTGTGAAAATCAGCAGATGGCAGACTATCGCTTACCTATTTTTCAGGAGGCGCCAATTGCCCATAAAAGCATAGTTACAGAACCGTTGCTGGAAAGAATTGATCTGTCTAAATGGCTGGGCTCTTGGGTAAGCGGTGTGATTGCCGGTGGGGAGAGCGGGCCTGATGCGAGGGTGTGTCATTATGATTGGATACTGGATATCCGTAGACAATGCATTGATGCAAAGGTTCCATTCCGCTTCAAACAAACTGGAGCCTGTTTTTTCAAGGATGGCCGGCTATACCATATTGAGCGCAGGTTTCAACATGCGCAGGCGCGTAAAGCGGCAATCAATTATCGTCCGTAAGTTTGGATTTGTTATGCGAAGTTCCATATTCTCCCAAACTTAAAAAGGAAATTAAAAGGGCAGGAAAGCCATTTTTGAGGCTTCCCTGCCTTTGCTATCTTAATCATATAGTTGCCCGTATCCGTTTCTTTTCCCTTGCCCAGACCCGCTGCCTGTTCCATGACCGCCATGCTCGTTTCCGTTCCCCGAATTTACTTCAGAATTATTATTGGCAGATAAGTTGTCAATTAAATCCCGTATTTCTCGCATTGTCATATTTTGTACTTCTTCGGCAGCAATCGTAGGGTCAAGTGCCTGCAACTCCAAATATGCCTTGTATTTTCCATAGGAGAGACCGAGATCATGAGCTTCGCCTACTTCATCTAAATTTGCGTAATAGCAGTATGTGTTTGCTGTTCCAACTGTACAGGATTCTATTTCTGACAGAACCTTGGCAGATTGTGCATCACCCGAGCCAATCACTCCAATCATCATTACTGCATTGTTTGATAGTAGCGCACTTACATTTTCATTCGTTAGTATTTGGTTGACCGCCTCCGTATAATCCAGATACTTTAGATCAAGGGAGTCTGCTAATTCCTGTCCATCGCTATTGTACGCCTGAACGGAAATAATTTTGTCAAACCGATTCACGCCTAATTCTATGGACGGGTTTACATCGATGCTGATCTCAACCGTAGGTGTGAAGTAGAGCCAATTCCCGCCGAATATTACCAGCAGACAACACACGATGGCCGGGAGCAAACGCCGGTAAGGTACGGTTTTTGTGCTCGTATAGCCTTTCGTTTTTTTATAAAGAAATGCTTTTGTGTTGTTCTTTAACTCTTCTTCTGCCTGTACTTTGTCTAATGCTTTTTTGAGCCTGTCATTCATGCTCATCACCCCCCAACTTTTCTCGAAGCAGTTGCTTGGAACGGGTTAAGAGCGTATAAATTGTGTTCACATTTTTTCCCAGAATCTGACTAATCTGTGGGGCCGTGTAATCTTCGTAATAGTGAAGATAGACAACATCCTTGTATTTTTGTGGGAGTGATAATACTGCTTCTAATACTTCACTATCCTCTGTTGAGATTTCCGTTGGCTGCTCTATGATTTTGTCTAAAGAAACTACACGTTTACGGAAAAAGTTTTTGAGCAGGTCTTTGCACGCATTGATTGTCACACGAACAAACCATGCCTTCTCGTGTTCTTCGTTTTCAAACGAAACGGAACTAAGGACATACTTCAAAAATACCGTTTGAAATATGTCCTCGGTATCAGCATAATTCTTTAGATGGATCATGCAAAGCCGTCGAACCATATTGGAATACTGCTCAATTGCTCTGTTTACCTCTTGTTCGCTCCGCATTATTGTTTCACCTGTTATCTGTTACGGCCACCTCGAAAACCACAGCCTTCGCCTATTCCCTGACCAAGATAATTGTCGCAGATACCATCGCCATCTGCATCCACGAAGCCGCTTCCATATCCGTTCTGGCAGGTCCCGCGGTTATCACGTACCTCATCCAGGTCGGCATCAACATAGCGACAGCATTTCCCGGCAAAATCGCAAACGCCGTTTCCGTCCGCATCCACAAAATTCCGGCCATATCCCGAGCCCGGGATAGCGGCAAGCGCGCTTGTCGTTCCTATGAGTAATACCATAATTGCCGTTAAAGCCCCAATTAGTATCCTTTTCATGAAAATTCCTCCGTATCATTTAGGATAGCCATTTCTGACTTCACCTTTAATACGACTGACATTTCATAATCCATTCAAATTTCCATCAATTTTTATTTTTTCCTGCTTTGATACTGTTGCCTGGCCCCTGCCGTTTATCTTCCGCAGGCTAGAGGACTCCCAAAAACAGTGCCTGCTCTGCAAAACGTTGCAGCTGTAAGGGTAATTCTGCGTTTGGGCAGAGCTAACCCGCCATTGGCATCCTCCTGCGTGGTGGGGCGATAAGGGCAAGCAAAGGGAAAAGGGGGCTAGATAAGCTAGCCACTGAATTTGAGTGGCAGCTGGATAAAGGACTATTGCCTGCTTATTTTGGAGAAAGAAGAAGCGAAAAGCAAGACAATTCAGGTTAAGACTTAAACAACGGGGAAAGGATACCCGTATAGGCAATCAACGTAGAAGGCAATAACAAGGTAAAACTGCGTGAGATGGAGAAGCTTGTGGAAGGCGTACAAATTGGTTGAGCAGGCAGGAATCCCGCGATTGAGAAAAAGTAACACAGCAGAAAGCCCTTTATAGGAAAAATTTTTTCGTAGGGGGCTTTTTCTACCTGAGGCATGACAAAAATGGCGATAATTTGACTTTGCAAGTGTGTGCAGTAGCTGTGCAATACGGTTATTTTCAGCATATTTTCAGAACATGTGTGCAAAAATAAAAA
>CALXSV010000096.1 GCA_944391235.1 uncultured Clostridia bacterium
AATCTGGCCGACACTTTTTTTGTAGGGCAGATCGGCGATCCGCTGATGGTTGCAGCCGTCTCTCTGGTGTCTCCCTGGTTCAATCTGCTGACGGCTCTGGGAAACCTGTTTGGACTGAGAGGCAGCATCCTGATATCCCGAATGATGGGAGAGCAGAACCATAAGGACATCAAATTTGTATCGACGTTCAGCATCTGGGGCGGCGCGATGGTGACGCTGACCTTTTCCCTGATCACCTGGGTTGCCCGCGTGCCGCTTTTGAACTTCCTGGGATCCAGCCCTGATACCTATGGTTATGCGCAGGACTACCTGCTATGGGTGGTGGTGTTGGGCGGAGTGCCGACCATGGTGAACCTTGCCCTGGGGCACCTCCTGCGCAGCGAAGGCCATGCGCGTGAGGCCAGCGCTGGTATGATGTTCGGCGGTATCCTCAATGTGGTTCTGGATCCGATTTTTATTTTTGTCTTTCACCTGGATGTAGCGGGGGCCGCCATTGCCACCGCTCTTTCCAACGCCGCTTCCGTGGTGTTCTTTGTCATCCAGTATATCCGGCTTAAGAAAAAGACTGCCGTATCCCTGAATCCCCAGTATTTCAGCTTCCGGTTTGCACGCTCCATCTTTTCTGTGGGGCTGGCATCAGCTTTGGCCACGACATTGGGCAACGCCGCCAACATGGTGACGGTCCATCTGGCCTCTGGCTATGGCGACATCCCTGTGGCGGCCTATGGGGTGGTAAAACGCATTGATCTGTTGCCGCTGAATGTCTCTATGGGTCTGTGCCAGGGCTTTATGCCGTTGGTGGGGTATAACTTTGCATCCAAAGATTACCACCGGATGCGGAAAGTCTCCACTTTTTCCTGGAAGGTTGCTTTAGTGATATCCGCTTGTTTTATCGCCAGCTTTGTCGCCTTTGCACCGCAGATCCTGAACCTATTCATTCCGGAGAGACAAACCAGCACGCTGGGTGCATCCTTTCTGCGGATCGCCTGCCTGGCGGTGCCGCTAACCAGCATCAATTTTCTCATCAGCTATACTTTGCAGGCCATGGGGAAAGGGGTCCAATCAGCTATCCTTACTTCCTGCCGCCAGGGGCTTCTCAACATCCCGCTACTCATTGTGATGAATCTGATTTTCCATCTGTACGGGATGATCTGGCCGCAGCTGGTGGTGGAGATCATTATGCTGCCGATATCTTTTGGTATGTATTTTCATACTTTCCGAGAATTGAAAGCCGAAAAAAGCAAAGCTACTAACCTTTAGGTTTTAACTGCATAACAAACGGAGACTTCTGCTTTATGTTTAGAATTAAAATTATAGATAAGGGAAAGAAAGAGGTGTGCAAAGATGGAAACACGCATTTTAGGGAAAGATTTAACCGTTTCCGCCGTTGGTTTGGGGTGCATGGGTTTCTCCCATGCTTATGGCGCTCCGACTGATGAAAAAGAGGTGATTCGCCTTTTGCACAGGGCGTTTGATGTGGGATATACCTTTTTTGATACCGCCGAAGTCTACGGTACGCCGGAGGCTCCCCATATTAATGAGGAACTGGTAGGAAAGGCCCTTGCATCCATGCGGGAGAAGGTTGTCATCGCCACAAAGTTTGGTCTGCGGTTTGATTTTGAGAGTAGGAAAGTTCCTGTTCCTCTAATTCCGGATTCCAGGCCGGAAACCATCCGCAAGTCGGTGGAGGGTTCTTTAAAACGTCTGAACACCGACCACATTGATCTGTATTTTCAGCATCGCATTGACCCCCAAGTGGCTCCAGAAGAGGTTGCGGGCGTCATGGCAGATCTGCTCCGGGAGGGAAAGATCACACATTGGGGCATTTCTGAGGCAAACGAGGAATATCTCCGCCGTGCTAACGCTGTGTGCCCGGTGACGGCAGTACAGAACCGCTACTCCATGATGGCCAGACATTACGAGAGTTTATTGCCCATTTTGGAGGAGCTAGGTGTGGGATTTGTTGCCTTTTCTCCCATGGCAAACGGCTTCCTTACCGGTAAATATGGAAAAGGACAGCATTTCGATCCCCAAACCGATTATCGCGCCGCCATGCCACAATTCACCGACGAGGCCGTGGAGCAAAACGCCGCGCTCTTAAAATTGCTGCATGAAATGGCGGCAGAGAAAAACGCGACCCCCGCGCAGAGCTCCATGGCATGGATGCTCTGTAAAAAGCCCTGGATTGTTCCCATCCCTGGTACCCGCAAAAAGGAGCGGATGGAAGAAAACGCCGGTGCTGCCAGGGTGAGGCTGTCAGCCAGAGAAGTGCAGACGCTGGACGATGCGCTAGAAAAGATGGAAATGTCCTGCGTATTCGGTGGGACGCCAGTTTCCTGAAGAGCAGAACCAAAGGAGGCTAATGAATGAAGGTGTTTCTGGTAAACGGAAGCCCCCATAAACATGGATGTACAGCCGCTGCACTTCAGGAGGTTGGCATCGCATTGGAAAAGGAGGGTATCTCCATAGAGCAGTTTTGGATCGGCAATCAGCCACTGACCGGCTGCGTCGGATGCGGTTATTGCGCAAAGCATAGAAAATGCCATTACAATGACCGTGTAAACGAGTTTTTGGATGCTGCGGAAGAATATGACGGGTTTGTATTCGGTGCTCCTGTCCATTTTGCTTCTGCCGCGGGTTCCATGATCAGTTTTCTGGATCGAGCCTTTTTTACCGACCAACAGGCAGAACTCAGGCGTTTTGCGTTTAAGCCTGCGGCGGCTGTTGTCTCAGCGAGACGCGCGGGAACAACGGCAGCACAGGATGAACTAAATAAATATCTGCTTTATGCACAAATGCCCATTGCCACCTCCCGATATTGGAACATGGTGCATGGACAAACGCCGGAACAGGTGCGTGAAGATGAAGAAGGAATGCAGATTATGCGTGTCCTAGGCAGGAATCTTGCGTGGCTGCTGAAACGCATCGAGGCAGGTAAAAAATCCGGCCTTAAACGACCAGAACAGGAAAACAGGATTAGCACAAACTTTATTCGATAAGAGGTATAGCGATATGCCAAAAATATGACTGATTACCAGCTGCTCCAGCGGTTTGGGAGAAGGAATTGCAAAGTTGGTTCTCCACTGTGGTGCTCTGACAGCAGTCACAGCCAGGAATCCCGGCAGTTTACAACCGCTTGCGGAGAAATATCCGAATCAAATATTACCAGTTCGTCTGGATTTGAATGATTATGCCAGTCTATAATAGGCTGTGTAGGCTGCTCTTCAAAAATTCGGAGCAATCGACATCCTGATTGGGAAACCGACTCAACGAAATTCATACCTGAGAGCATATCAGCAGGCAATTGGATTTTACAGAGTCTCAAATATAACAAAATATTTTAGAAAGGAAGAAGGAATTATGGAATACGCAACTTTGAATAATGGAATCAAAATGCCTATGGAGGGAATTGGTACCTTTCTGCTGAGCCCCGACGAGGCGGAGGCATCCGTCCTTTCCGCCCTTCAGTGCGGCTATCGCCTCATCGACACGGCAAACGCCTATGTCAATGAAAAGGCTGTGGGCAGGGCCATGAAGAAATCGGGCCTCAAGCGAGAAGAGATCTTTCTGGAGACCAAGCTGTGGCCCAGCTTTTACGAGCAGGAGGATGCGGTAGAAAAAACACTCCAGCGGCTGGACACCGACTATATCGACCTGCTGCTGATCCACCAACCTGCTGGCAATTATATAGCCGGCTACCGTCAGATGGAGAAAGCATACAAAGCAGGAAAGGTTAAGGCCATTGGCCTGTCCAACTTCGACAGGGAGCAGATCAAGGAAATTTTGAGCATCTGTGAGGTTAAGCCCGCCGTACTCCAGACAGAAGTTCATCCCTACTCTCAGGAGAAGGCGCTGAAAGCATTCCTTGATCAAGAAGGCATTGTGATCCAGGCATGGTATCCCCTGGGCCATGGCGATAAGGCGCTGATTCAGGAGCCATTATTTACAGAGCTTGGCAAAAAGTATAGCAAGTCGAGCGCGCAAATCATTCTGCGCTGGCACATCCAGAATGGCAATATCGTCATCCCTGGTTCCAAGAATCCGGCTCATATTAAGGACAACTTCGACCTGTTTGATTTTGCCCTGACGGACGATGAGATGGCGCAGCTCACCGCCATGGACAAGCAGAAACGTTACTACACCAGCACCCCGCAGATGCTGCAAGCCTATGTAGAAATGGTGCCTGATGTGGATGGTCAGAAGTAATTGTGGAAACAAATTGAGGGCCGGGAGAATACTCGGCCCTCTCACAGAAAATTTGGAAAGGAAGTTTTTATATGCGCAAAAATTTTGGAAAGAAATCCTGGTTTTACCCTTTGCCGGTGCTCATCATCAGCACCTATGACGAAAACGGGAATCCAGACGCCATGAACGCTGCCTGGGGCGGACTGTACGATGCGGACAAGGTGGTGCTGTGTCTAAGCGCCGGGCATAAGACCACCCAAAATATCCAGTCGAAGGGCGCTTTCGCCGTCAGCTTTGCCAACGCGGACCATGTAGTCCCTGCGGATTATGTGGGGCTGGTTTCTGCGAACAACGAGCCGGAAAAAATGAAGAAATCTGGCTTTCACACAACCAAAAGCGAATTTGTGGATGCGCCACTGATCGACGAGCTACCAGTGACGATGGAGTGCAAGCTTCTCAAAGTAAATGAGGACGGCAACATCATTGGCCAGATCGTAAACGTCAGCATCGATGAGAGCGTATTGAACGAAGCAGGTAGCCTCGACATGAGTAAGTTCCAACCCATCGCTTTTGAGCCTGCAAACAACGGCTATCATGTACTGGGAGAGCGGGTAGGAAATGCTTTCCGCGATGGCGCGGAACTGAAATGAATGAAGCAGTGTAGAGTACGCGTATTTTACAAAAAGGGATGAGATTTTTATGGATAAAGTAACAGCGGGCAGAGAGGCCATGAGCAAATTTGCCCCCAAATTTGCGGAGATAAACGACGATGTTTTGTTTGGCGAGGTGTGGTCGCGTGAAGAGCAACTCTCCGCCCGTGACCGCAGCCTGATCACAGTATCCGCACTAATGGCCAGCGGCATTCTGGATAGCTCGCTTCTTCATCACATCGAGCGGGCCAAAGCCAACGGGGTCACCGCTGTTGAGATGAGTGAAGCCTTGACTCAGCTGGCCTTTTATGCGGGCTGGCCCAAGGCATGGGCGGCCCTACGGATGGCCAAGGATGTTTACGGGGAGAAATAAGATGGAGCGGCCTTTTGTTGTATGCCATATGCTCACTTCCCTGGATGGGAAGATAGATGGGGCATTCTTCGGCGCACCGGAAGCTACCCCCGCACTAAAGGCCTATGGCGAACTGCGTAAATTTTACGGCTGCCAGGCTACTTTGTACGGCACCACCACCATGCTAGGTGACTATGCCAAGGGGCGGGTGCTGCATCTTCCCCCCCTGCCCCAGAACCTGCCCCAAGAGGACTGTATCAATCCGAATGGGAAAGCCGTAGGCAACTTTATCGTCTCGATAGACCCCAAAGGGGAGCTTGCATTTTCCTCCCATAGCCTCGAAAAGAAAGGCCGTCCTGCAGCTCATGTGATCGAGGTGCTAACACAGCAAGCGTCGTCGGAATATTTGGCCTATCTGCAGGAGCTGGGTATTTCTTATATCTTTGCCGGGACAACCCGGCTGGACTGCGCTCTACTGCTGCAAAAGCTTCACCGCCTGTTGGGCATCGAAAAGCTGATGGTGGCAGGCGGTGGCGTGGTGAACTGGTCTTTCCTGGCACAACAGCTCATTGACGAGTTGAGCCTGGTTATTGCCCCAGTGGCGGACGGTGGAACAACAGCAGTATCTATCTTTGAACAGTCGGAGTTTTTGCCTCGCAGCGGCCCGACTGTGTTTCGCTTCCAAGAGGCAAAACCTTTGGACGGCGACGTACTGTAGCTGCGGTACAAAATAAAAAGCGATATAAAATACGACCTGTAAGCATACGCTGACACTTGCTCCAGCGAGGAAGGGCTCTCCTCCGAGTTACGGTTAAAATGTAGTGCTAACGTCAGCTATCAGGTAGGAAGAGCGAACTCCCCTGCAAGTGGAACTGGCACAAATCCAAAGGTTTGATATGCGCATTGGCATGCAGGACCGGAGCCAACCCTGTCCGGCTCTTCTATGTGAACAGCAAGCTTGAAAAATGGATGGACAGGGATGCAAGCAGGAAATTCTGAAGCAAAGGAGAGGCCATAAGGCCTCTCCTTTGCGTATTTCTATTCATAGCGGTGATTGTGGGTCGAGACATAAGGCCGGTCAATCTGAATAATAGCAAAATGATTTTCCCAAGTCTCTTCCACCAATTTAGACAGCTGGGCTTTTGCCTCCGTATCGCTTAAATTTAACTCAAATGGAACGACCGCATCAAAAATCAAATTGGTATGTGTAGGGCCAGTCACCATTCGAAAATCATGAATGCTAACGCCGGGAAATTCTTGATTCACCAAAGCAACCAGCTGAGAACGGCGGCTCATCACCTCTTGATCATCCACGGCGATTGGGTCCATGTGGATAACGCAGCTACAACCCAGCTTTTCGTTCAACTCATGCTCAATGCAATCTACCGCATCATGTAAAACATAGATATTGCCATTGCCCGGCACCTCCGCATGCAGGGAGATCATCAGGCGCCCCGGTCCATAGTCATGCACCAAAAGGTCGTGAATGCCCACCACCTCCTGGTGCGCCAGAACGATCTCTTCTATTTTCTCAATTAGCTCAGCGTCGGGCGCCTTGCCCAACAGGGGCGAAATCGTCTCCTTAGCCGCGTTAAAACCAGCATAAAGAATAAACAGGGCGACGAAAATACCGCACCAGCCATCCAAATTAAAATCAACCAACGGCGAAAGCAGCATAGCGAGTAACACAGCAAAAGTAGCTGCGGAATCGCTGAGGCTATCCACTGCCGTGGCCTTCATGCCCGCGGAATCAATGCGTTTGCCAATGCGCCTATTATAAAAGCACATATACAGCTTTACTGCAATGGAGGACAGCAAAATGCACACCACCAGCGGAGAATTATCCACCGGCTGCGGGGCAATAATCTTTTGTATAGAGCTTTGCACCAACTCCACGCCCATGATCATAATGATGGCAGAGACAGCCAGACCAGAGATATATTCAATGCGGCCATGCCCATAGGGATGATCGGCATCCGGTTTCTTACCTGCCAGCTTAAAACCGATTAGGGTGATTAAAGAAGAACCGGCATCTGATAGATTATTGAAGGCATCTGCTGTAATCGCAATAGAGCCGGAAATACTGCCAGCCAAATATTTACCGCTAAAAAGAAATACATTCAGGAGAATACCTACCAAACTACACAAAATACCATATGCGCGACGCACAGTCGGCGCCTGAATCTGCTGATAATCCTTAATAAAAATACGGCTAAGTAAGGAAATCATACTGCTTTCGCCTCTATCCATTACAAATTGAGCACTATTATAACATACCAATATAAGCATGGCAACTGTCTGACCAAGGACAGAAAACATTGACTTTCATAAAGATACATGACATAATATATAGTTATGGAACAATATTTAAGTCTACACCTTAAAGAGAAGGAAGGATGTATAGGAATGACTAAAATAGATATATTTTCCGGCTTTCTGGGTGCGGGAAAAACCACGCTCATCAGAAAACTGATAGCAGAAGCCTATATTGGGGAAAAGCTAGTGCTAGTAGAGAATGAATTTGGTGAAATTGGTATTGACGGCGGCTTTATGAAGGACGCGGGCATACAAATTACAGAAATGAATTCCGGCTGCATTTGCTGCTCTCTGGTAGGCGATTTTACCAAAGCCCTAAATCAGGTTCTGGAAGAATTTGCGCCGGATCGGATTCTGATTGAGCCCTCCGGTGTTGGTAAATTGAGCGATGTGATTCATGCGGTTGAGAGTGTAGAAAGACAGGGCGTGATTTTAAGCGGCGCTACAACCGTTGTCAATGCGGAAAAATGCCGCATGTATATGCGTAACTTTGGCGAATTCTTTAATAATCAGGTTGAATATGCCGGCACCATTGTCTTAAGCCGTACGCAGAATCTGTCCGAGGAGAAGCTGGCTAACTGCGTGGCTATGCTGCGCGAGCATAACGCGGAGGCAGTTATTATTACAACGCCATGGGAAGAGTTAGATGGGAAAATAATAGCTGAGGCCATTACCCAGCAGCGAAACCTGGATGCGGATATACACGCTCTACGCCAGGAACAACATGCGCAGCTGCACGGCGAAAACTGCAGCTGTGGATGTCACGATCACGAACATGCGCATGAACACGACCACGACCACGAACATCACCATGAGCACGCTCATGAGCATGAACACCATCATGCAGATGATATTTTTAACAGCTGGGGCGCGGAAACAACACATGTTTATAAAGAAGAAGAGCTGCAAAGCGCTTTGGAAAAATTATCGGAAAGCACAGTCTACGGCGTCGTACTGCGCGCCAAAGGCATTGTAGACGGTGCAAACGGCTGGCTGCACTTTGACTATGTTCCGGGCGAAATCAACATTCGCCCAGGCGCAGCAGATGTAACAGGCCGTTTATGCGTAATTGGCGCCGCCTTACAAGACGAGGCGTTATCTGCCCTGTTCAAGGTAAAATAAACAAGGAGAGCAAATATGGCTACATCACAAGAGGTTCCTGTCTATCTGTTTACCGGCTTTCTGGAATCCGGAAAAACACAATATATTCAGGAAACATTGGAAGACACTGACTTTAACGAGGGAGAGCGCACCTTATTGCTCATCTGCGAAGAAGGAATAAACGAATATGAAAGCAGCCGCTTTTGTTTTCCACAGACAACCTTCATCCACAGCCTGAACAGCGAGGATGAGCTTACATTGGAGCTTTTGCAGCAGTTGCAACAGCAGCACGATATCCAGCGAGTACTGGTAGAGTACAATGGTATGTGGATGCTCAATACG
>CALXSV010000097.1 GCA_944391235.1 uncultured Clostridia bacterium
AGTATAAATTTTCACATCAGGGTCAGCACTCCAAAGCGGCTTTAGACCAATAAACACATCGTTTTGAAACATTGTGCTGGAGAGATATGCCTGTGCATGTTCCGCACTGTCGAACCCGTGAAGTACCTGCACATCCTCATCACGGATAAGCAAATCTTTTGTCAAAGCACCCTCAATCGTGTCAAGAAACGGTTGGCGATAATCCGTATAAACCTTTGCTGCTGCCGGGCGATTTGCTTCGCTAATTTTCATTGTGATTTGCAAATAAGCCTTTACTTTCATACTTATTTCCTCCGTTTTATTTTTTAGCTCTTTTTTAAGCTTGTCTTCATTATAATCGGCAGCCTTTTCTATGAGAAGATATAAACAAATTTATGAGTTACTATTAAATTTAATAGTAACTTGAAAACAAAAAGTTACACCATTATAATAACAGCATAAAACACAGAGAGGGGATAGGGACATTGTATAAACCAAAGTTAGAAAAAGAGATTCGGTGTCCTCTGGAATATGGACTAACCCTTTTCGGCGGCAAATGGAAGTCCAGAATAATCTGCGTTTTAGCTGAAAAGGGAACGTTACGATATAGTTCAATCCGCAAAGAAATGGCAAACATCACCGATGCTGTATTAGCGGCAACTCTTAAAGAATTAATTATGGATGATATTGTTAAACGGCAGCAATTTGATGAAATTCCTCCACGTGTTGAATATTGCCTGACGGAGAAAGGACTTTCGGTTGTTCCAATACTTCAAACTATCTGTAAATGGTCTGGTGCATATCACAAAGAAAATAGCGAAAACACCTTGTTACAATGCCAAAAATGCGACTACAATGGTTCTATGGAGTAATAGCAAAGCTACAAACAGCGAGTTAAGGATGACTTTGCGGCAGCCTTAAAGGCGTAGAGAATGTTTTTATTCACACCTCTGAAAGCATTGTCTATTGTATAACAAAACGAAAAAACGAGTAAGAAACGCTTTGCTTCTTACTCGCTTTTTCGTTTTCTCATGGCAGCAACCTCTTATCAGGACGCTTACCTCGTCCCACCTCCCCTAGTAGGGAAGGCTTATTGACTGTACGGACAAACCACCCCATCTCCGACATCCGGATTAAGGACGCACCACTGCATTGAGCTTGCTCCAGTATTCCGAGTAGCCAGGACTGGAAGGTGTTTTCAGCTGCCCGCGAGGTCCCTGCACCGGATTATCCTCAAACAACCGCAGACTGGGCGGGCCAGCGCCTAAAGCCAGCACCTTGGTGGACAGGGCAATGGCCTCGATAATGGAATGCGTAACAAACAGCACGGTCAGGCCGCTTTCACTCCACAGGCGCTTGAGCTCACGTTGCAGCATAGTGCGGGTATCCGCATCCAAACTGGCAAAGGGCTCATCCATCAAAATCAGCGAGGGTTGCAGGGCCAACGCACGGGCAATAGCCACGCGCTGCTTCATCCCGCCGGAGAGCTGGTGCGGATAATAACTAGAAAAATTGCGCAGCCCCACCATATCCAGATAGCGCTCTGCCTGCTCTTTGGCCTGCCGCTTATTAGCCGCCTTTTTCTGTACCAGCAAAGGATAGCTGACATTGCCCAATACAGTACGCCAGGGAAAAAGCTGGTCAAAGGTCTGAAAAATCATAGCGCAGTGCTGTCCGGGACTCCGCACGGGTTGTCCGTTTAGCAGCACCTGGCCGCTGCTGGGGGTAAGAAAGCCGGCAATGCTGCGCAGCAGCGTGGTTTTGCCGCAGCCGGAAGGACCGATAATGCAAAGAAACTCTCCGGCATCCAGCGTAAAACTAAGCTCGCTGAAGGCGGTATGCTGCTGTCCGGCATTGGAAAAGCGCTGACTGAGATTATCGATTTGCAGCAGGCTCATATGCGCATCCCCCATTTCTTAACTGTAACGCGCTCAATGTTGTCAAAGAGCGCCTTTTCTATAAAAATACCAATCAGCATAATGACAATCAGCGTGGCAAACATACCGGGCATGTCCAAATAAACCTTTTTGCTATAAATATCCCAGCCCAGGCCACCGCGATTGCCAATCACGCCGTAGACCATTTCCGAGCTGAGCAAGGCCCGCCAGGCCCGGGACCATCCAGTCCGGAAACCAGCCAGAATACTGGGGATGGAGGCTGGCACATATACGCTGCGTATCAGGTGAAACCCCTTCAAGCCAATGGAGCGGCCCACCTCGTCATAAATCACCGGCACAGAAGCAAAGCCGTTCAGGATATTGAGCAGCATAGGCCATAAAATCGAGTGTACCATGACAAAGAGCAGGGGCTTCTCGCCAAGGTCAAACCACAGGATGGCCACGGGCAGCAGGGCGATACCAGGCAGCGGATCCAACGCGGAAATTAGGATGTGCGACAGCTTAGCAAAGGGCCGAATCAGCATGGACAGCAGGCTGAGCAACACAGCCAGCAGCACAGACAGTCCCATGCCGATCAGAATCAGGCGCAGGGAATAGCCGGTACGCAGGAGCAAAGAGCCATCTGTTAAGCCCTGCCACAGGGAGGAAAGAATGCTGGCGGCCGGCGGAAAAATCACCGGTTGATCCAGCAGCAGGGCCATCAGCTGCCACAGGCCAATAACAAGGCCGATACCCAACACGGTATAAAGTAGGCTTTTCAGCCTCTTGCTGCGTTTGTTGTCAATCATTTTCCATCCCTCTTATTCCGCATCCTGCGCATCGCTGGGCTGCCCTTCAACCGCCGTCTCCCAGGTCACGGAGGAAAAGCCGGCAAAGTCCTTACTCAAATAGCCATATTCGGCCATGAATTCGCCCAGCTCGGTCAAGCTGTATACCTCGCTGGCGTACAGGCTGCCCTCCCAGTCCAGATACGTTTCTACCTCCTCCAGCGTGATATGCTCGCGCTCGGCAATAATTTGCAGCACCTGCTCGTCGCGGGCGTTGATTAAGGAGATGGCTTCCTGCAAACAATCAAGTAAGGCGTTGTGCAGCTGCTCATTTTCCGCCACCTCCGGTGTGGTGACGCAGACAATGCTGGCCCCGCTGCCCAGACAATCCTCCGCATCCAAAATGCTGACAAAACCATCGGCCTGCTCATAGGCAATATAGGGCATGGAGGCAAAATGCCCTGCCACCTGGCTGCCGCTGGAAAGCGCGATATAAGCGTCCGGATTGGTCATGGCAACCAAATTTTCATCCAGGGCATGGGCGTCGCCCAGCTGCTTCTGACAGGCCATGGCCAGCATAATGTGCTGAATGGAGGTAATACTGGGTACAGCGATGCGCTGCTGCTCGCTGATATCGGACAGCTGGGTAATCCCGGAATCGGCGCGTACCATCAGCTGGGCTGGCGGCACGCAGATGCCGCAGGAAATGCGATAATCCGCGCCCTTATCAATGGCAATCAGCACAGGGGGAATACCCATAAAGGCTACGTCCAGAGAGCCGGAAATCAGCGCCTCATTCATAGCAGAGCCCCCGCCCAGATTGCTCCATTGTAACTCCACGCCAGGCAGGGCTTCTTCCAGTAAGCCCAACTCCTGCATAACATAAACCGGCGCATACTGCATGCCGTACTGTACAGCCAGATACAGGCTGGCTGGCGAATCCGGATCCTCCTGCTCACCGCAGGCAGTCAGCAGGCTGCAAAGGCTGAGTATAAGCAAAAAAACAAAGACTTTTTTCATGAATAGCTTCCTCCTTAATCTTGTAGCTTTGGGGATTCAGACAGAGCTGGCGGGCGATGCATAACAGGCGCGGGTCAGGCGCAAAAATTCCTCTGCCGCATGAGAGAGGTAGCCGCCGCGCTTGCTGGCCAGGGCCAGCGTGCGGCAGGACAAAGCAGGAGCAAAGGCGTAAAAGGCAGGCAAACGCGCATAATTGCCATAGCGAATAACGCTGTCCGTAATCAGGGATAAGCCCGCGCCCGCACAGGTCAGGGCAAAGCTGCTCATCATCTGATCCGCTACCAGGGGTGGGCTGGGCGGCGGCGCAGTAGCGGCAAAAAATCGGTCCGCCACCGCACGGATGTGCTGGTCTTCCTGCAGCACAATACGCGGTACAGCAGCCACCGCCTCCGCCGGCAGCAGCGCATAGTCGCGCTGGGTAGAGCTGCCTTCCAGCAAATCCTGCACCGGCACACGGTAAGAGGCCAGCTGCTGGTTAAGCGGCCATTCTGCGGGCAGACAGAGAAATACGCGCTCCTGCAAAAAGGGATGATAGAGCAGCCCATCCTCTTCCGCAGCCTCCGGCAAAGGCGAAATAAACAAATCGAGACGGCCGGCCAGGGTAAGCTGCGCCAGTTCGGGAATACGACCGTTTCGCACCTGCAAATGCACCTGCGGATACAGTTGGTGAAACTCGGTAAGTAGGCGCGGCAGGTAGCAGGTAGTAAAACAACTGGAGCCAGCCAACAGTAGCGAGCCGCCACGCAAGCCGCGCAAATCTGCCAGATAAGCGCACAAACGACGCTCCTCCTCACGTACCCGCAGCATCAGCTGCACATAAGCCTCGCCCGCCTCCGTAAGATGCGGCGGCGTGCAGGAACGGTCAAAGATCTGCGCTTGCAGACGCGCCTCTAAACGCGAAACACGCGCGCTTAAGGCAGGCTGGCTAATCTCTAGCCTGCGGGCAGCGCGGGAAAAGCCGCCTTCCTCCAATATGGTTTCAATGTAGAGAAAATCATCGGAATTCATAAGACACCATATAATAAAAAAGTTATTAGATAATCATAAATATATTATACAAGAATCTGCCTGTCAAGCAAAGTTTGGAGAAAAAGGGATGAAAATATTTTTCTGCCCGGCCAAATATGCTATACTGAATCAGCAGCAGAAAAACGGTTAAGCGGAGACAGACATGGATTTCAGCAACTGCGTACAAACAGCACCTCTCCTACGCATGGAAGGCGCTTTGGGAGAACGGCTCAAACGGGAATATCAACTGCGTATTAACGCAGTCGTGCAGCCGCAACCGCTTTGCACAGCAGCCCACCGAAGGAGCTGGCGCGCCATGATCAACTGCGAAAGAACAGCAATTGCAAAATCTTTGGCGGCTGCTGCGGCACGGATGGACGACATTTGCAGGCCATAGCGCAACTGTTAAGCAGTCCGGCAGTCAACTGGCCGCAGCTGGATTATCCGGCGTACCGTCCAACGCATAAAAAAAGACCCCAGCCATAGCGCTTGGCAGCAGGCACAGGGTCTATCCAGCAAACAGGGGTGCAGCTTGCTTTTTCAGCCGCCCAACAAGCGGGCCTGGTAAACAAAAGAGGATGGCAGCATAAACGAACAGGTATACTGGAAAAATAGCTACAACGCGCCACGCTTTATCGGCCAGCATGCTTTTCCGCTGCACGGCAGAACGCACGGTTGACAGAAATGCAGTGCAGGCATAGAATAAAACAGGATTGAAAACAATCGAGGGCTGTAAATGGATATTTTAATTCTTATATTGGAAATTATCGGCACCATTTCCTTTGCCATCTCCGGCGCTATGACCGGCCTACGCAAGAAAATGGATATTTTCGGCGTGATGATTCTTGGCCTAACCACCGCCACGGGCGGCGGTATTCTGCGCGATGTAATTTTGGGCATCACACCGCCGCAAACCTTTTGCAACCCCATTTACGCGCTGCTCGCCCTGGCTGTAGCCGCACTAAGCTTTATCCCGGCCCTGCATGTCTATCTGCTGCACAACCATCTGCTATATGACAAGCTGCTGCAATGGATGGATGCGCTGGGGCTGGGGGTGTTCACCGTGGTAGGTATGAGCACCGCCTTTCGCGCAATAGAGGAGCCCACAGCCTTTCTACTCATCTTTGTTGCGGTGCTGACCGGCGTGGGCGGGGGCATTCTGCGCGATATTTTGGCTGGCGATACGCCCTATATCTTTGTCAAGCACATCTATGCCAGCGCCTCTCTGCTGGGCGCGCTGCTGTGCCTGCTGCTATGGCCCTACGTTGGGCAAAGCGTGGCCATGCTGATTGGCGGCGCAGCCATTG
>CALXSV010000098.1 GCA_944391235.1 uncultured Clostridia bacterium
GGACTAAGAACACCACCAATCTCTGCATGATGCAAAGCGGGCCGGATAACCCATAATCCCCCCAGAGAGAACAGCGGATTTAGGCGCAGTAGCTCGCGCGCTTCATCCGTCTCTGCCAGCAGACGCATAGCCTCGTAGCTTTCATGCGTAGGGCGAAGATTTAAAGCCTGATCACGCGAAACTGGAAAACGGGTATGCTCGGCTAGTTGCGCCAAAATCTTATTATATTCCAATTTGCTAAGGGTTTTTTCATTCATAATTTATAATCACACTCCACGGTATAAGTGGCCCTTGGTGAAATCGCGAATTACACTTGACATACGCTGGCGTGCCTCTTCATAGGAAAAATCATCAATGGCCGCCTCCGCATATAAAGACAGAACCATGTCTGTGCGGCGCTCGTCATACAAGCGAACATCCAATAGCAAGCGGTCTACGCCAGCCGCATATAGCGCCGGCATTTCCTCCAGCAGACAATGCTCGCGCGAATTGAAGACATGCATGCGGCAAGCTGCATCTACAGCAATAGGAAAGCGGAACCCCTTCTCATCCGTAAGATAGCGCTGTTCCTGCTGCTTACAGGGCTTGCTGCAAGCCACAGAGCCGTGCTCATCGCGCTTACGGTCACCGCAAACCGCACCTAGCACACAGTGCTCACTAAGCATAAGCTGCAAAGCGCCCTGTCCAAAATATTCACACTCCACCCCAGCTGTATCAAGCAGCTTTAACTGCTCCAGAGTCAACTCCGGAGAAAGCTGAACCCGCTGTACGCCAAGCTCGGCCATAAGGCGGCAGGCAGCACTATTAAAGATATTCAATCCACTGCCAGCATAAATCTTCTTTTTCCAGCCATTGTCACGCAGCAGACGAATATGGCCAATATTGTTGACGACCACCGCTTCGATAGGCGCGGTATCCATAGCGGATAACAGATTTAAATAATGGCTCTCCTCACGCGGTAAAATAACTTGCGGTAGATAAAGCGATAATTTACCGCCCTGCTTGTGCAAAAACTGAGCCAACTGACGCAGATCCGGCACAGTACAGCGATTAAAGCCGCTCATATCAAAATAAACATCCGTAAAACCATTGCGCACTGCCGTATATGCAGCCTGCTCGGTATGCAGCAGCACGCTATACTGCATTCTTCCCCCCGTACGCGCAGCCTTTTTCTCTGCATCCGCTTTTTTTACAACGGCGTTAAACACGTCCTGATTTAGCGTACGCGAAAAACTCATCTTTTCGCGTTGCTCCTGCAAAGAAGCAACCAATGTACGCCGCATCTTATTTAAAACCGATGGTGGCAGTAACGCCTGCGCATCCATATCACCGCTAAGCTTTTCCAGATAATAGCCGCTACCGCCGAGCCGGCCCAGCTGTGTAGCAGCTACATCTTGAGGCTTAACTTCACTGTTTGCTTTTTCGACGATATAATCGCTTTCATATTCCGCCGTTAAGCCATCCGCATCGACCACAGAAACAGACAGTGCCTGCCCTATTTTTGCGCGCACCACAAAGGACAAAGCTTTATCCGGCAGACTTTGGTAGCTGAACTGTGCCTGCTCCATTAGCGGCGCATCATAGGTTTTAAACACACGGTCGCCACTATGACGCACAGTAGATGGCAACTGCACGGTCTCCCCTGCTTTGGCTGCTGTAACAACGCGACCATCCCGATACATGCGCTCAACAATACAGCCCTCTCTCTTGCCAGTTTGCCAAATCTCAATCCCATCTCCCTGATGGAGCGGTTGGGAAAGTCGTATGGTAATCATACCGTCAGCAGCTGCCACTACACGCCCCAGAAACATACCGCGATTGTTGGGACGGGCATAACTCATCAGGGCTGCGCCTGGATTGCCCAGCCAATATCCACTGGTGCGGTCACGGTTAAACACCTGCAACAACTGGCGTAAATCTTCCTCACTGGACTGTGGGTCATGGCCAGCCTCCAGCTCCTGCAACAAATGATGATAAATACGACAAACAGTAGCCACATATTCGGGCTTCTTCATACGTCCCTCTATTTTCCACGAGGACAGACCTAACTTATACAAAAGCTTGGCCTGACTATAGCCAAATAAATCTCTAGGAGAAAGCAAATAATTGCCTTCTGGTCGAGCGCCCACTACATCGCCATAGGCATCCGTAAGATGATAGGACATACGGCAGGGCTGGGCACAACGGCCTCGATTGCCGGAACGCGCGCCTACCAGGGAAGAAAACAGGCATTGCCCGCTATAGCATACGCATAAAGCGCCGTGAACAAAGGCTTCCAACTCCAAAGGACTGCCTTGTTGCAGCACAGCTATGTCGCGCAGACTGAGCTCACGCGGTAAGATAACACGAGAAAGGCCCAACTCCTGCAACAATTCCATTGCCGCCACATTATGCAGCGTCATTTGTGTACTGCCGTGCAAGGGGAGATCCGGAAGGGCCTCATGCAATAAGGATAAGAGACCAATATCCGGTAAAATAAGCGCGTCAACGCCGCGCTCATATAATTCTGCAGCATAAAGCAGCAAGC
>CALXSV010000099.1 GCA_944391235.1 uncultured Clostridia bacterium
TATGACGGAGAGCCCGCCACGCTTGCCAGTATGGAAACCCTTGCTCAATAGTTTGGCTATGCGTTGGATATGGATGGCCCCCGTAAGCACCATGAGATTTATTTAAATGATCCGCGTAAAACCCCTATTGACAAACGAAAAACTATTATTCGGCATCCCTTGCGTTAGTTGCACAGTCTATTTTATGGAGTGTGGATTATGTTAAGTCTGCCTGCTTTGCCAGCTGGATATCATTTGCTAAGCAAAATAGATTTTAATGATAAAAAGCTAAAGCTATACATTGGTATGTTGTCTATAGGTATAGCCTTGCTTATGCTCATTCCTGCCAGCTTTATTATCCCTTTATCTACGCTGTTTAAATTCAATAGCCTTAGCAGCTTTTTGCTGCGTTTTGTTGTTGCTTTGGCAGGGGTAATAGCTTATTTTTGTTTACGGGAATTGCTCCGTGGGCTACTTTCTAAAAGGTTGAGCAATGTAAAGCCACAGTTTGTTTTTGGCAAGGGGCTGCTAAACATGCATAGCAATGCCTATTTTTGTCGTACACATTATTTTGTTCTCACCCTGTTGCCGATACTGCTGCTCGCCTTGGCCCTGTGTATTCTCAGTTGTGTAGTGCCGCGCAGTTGGTTTTGGGTCGTTTATATTGTACAGGTTATCAATTTTTCCGGCTTTGCCGAAGCCCTTTATTTTGCCAGAAGATTGCGCCCCTTTCCGTATAACATCCTTCTGCGATTGGATGAGGATGCTGTTCTTGTCTATGCCCAAACTGTGTAAATAGCAGGAATACCCGCTCTTTGCGATTCGTAAACTGTGATATAAATGCGAATAGAGAGTGAGTGTACCATATGCGAATATTGTTTTGTTCACGCAGTAAACTATGGCAACTGGGCGCAGTGTTTTTGCTTGTCTGCGTGGTGGTCGTCGGTGCTATACTTGCGGAAAGAAAAGTTTTAGCTACAGCTGGAAAGATAGAGTCCAAGCCGGTTTATGAGGTGGCTACGGAGAGCAATATGGTTGCTATTAGCTTTGACGCTAGCTGGGGTGCGGATTACACTCTGCAGCTACTGGATACTCTCGATGCTTATAACGCGGGGGCAACCTTTTTCCTTGTTACCTTATGGATAGAGGAGTATCCGGAAATGGTGGCTGAAATTGCTTCACGTGGACATGAAATCGGCCTACATTCTACTACGCATCCGCATTTTACTCAGTTGACGGATGCGGAGATTGTCAAAGAGCTGGAGGAAAATTACCAGGCTGTTGTTTCTGCCACTGCGGCTTTTCCTACGCTGTTTCGTCCACCGTTTGGCGATTATAATAGCCATGTGGTGGAATTGGTTCGGAGCCAGGGATATGAAGTGATTCAGTGGTCTATTGACTCTCTGGATTGGAAGGATTTGTCAGCTGACGAGATATTCGACAGAGTAACCAAGGATATCCATGCTGGCGATATCGTGCTTTTCCATAACAATGGTCTGCATACAGCAGAGGCTTTGCCTCGCATATTGGAATATTTGCAGCAGCAGGATTTGCAGGTGGTAAATATTTCACAGTTGCTGTTACCGGGTGAGAGCTATGTGGATGCCAATGGCGTGCAAAGACAGCTTAATTCCGCTGCTTCTCCGTGAGGCTGGCATTTGTGCTGTTCTCTAAAGGAGAATAGCTGGCTGGGACATTGTTGGCTTTTCTTTGTCTGATTATGGAGAATTTTTCAGAATATTTGTGAAATTTTTGTTTTTTGCAGGAAATTTATTTATTTATCCATAAATATGTTAAGATATATGTGTCAAATATAAGCCTACCGCAGATCTGTGGTAGGTAATTCTTACGGAGGTATATTCATGGACTGCACCAACCGCTTTGTCAATGAATTCGTTCGCCAGTCCGCAGATTTATTGCATCCGGATGATATTGTCTGGATAGACGGCAGCGAGGAACAGATAGAGGCTTTACGTGAGGAAGCTTGTGCTACTGGGGAGATGATTAAGCTTAATCAGGAAAAGCTGCCGAATTGCTATTATCACCGTACTGCAATTAATGATGTAGCTCGTGTTGAGGCTCGTACGTTTATCTGCTCCAGAGAGCAAATAAACGCTGGTGCCACCAACAACTGGATAGACCCTGTTGAAGCGTATCAGATGACAGAGGACATCATGCGTGGGAAAATGCAGGGTAGGACAATGTATGTTATTCCTTTTTCCATGGGTGTGGTGGGTTCTCCCTTTTCGAAAATCGGTATTGAAATCACAGACAGCATTTATGTGGTTCTCAATATGCTTATTATGACCCGGGTTGGCAAAGCTGTTTTGGAGGCATTAGGCGATAGTGATGATTTTGTTCGAGGCCAGCATGCCAAATGTGATATTGATGAAGAAAAGCGCTATATTTTACAGTTTCCCGAAGACAATTGGATTCGCTCCTGCAACAGTGGTTATGGCGGCAATGTTCTTTTAGGCAAAAAGTGCTTTGCGTTGCGTATTGCCTCCTACCAAGGCTGGAAGGAAGGCTGGATGGCTGAGCACATGCTTATTCTCGGTATAGAAAATCCGCAGGGCGAAACCAAATACATTGCAGCAGCTTTCCCCTCTGCCTGTGGTAAGACCAATTTGGCTATGTTGATTCCACCGGAGGGTTATCGTGCCAAGGGCTATAAAGTATGGACGGTAGGCGATGATATTGCCTGGATACGCTTAGGCGCTGACGGTCGTTTTTATGCGCAGAATCCAGAAGCCGGATTTTTTGGTGTAGCGCCTGGTACCAATGAGAAATCTAATCCTAACGCTCTGGCCTGTACCAGAGAGGGAACCATTTTTACTAATGTGGTTGTGACAAAGGATAAAACTGTGTGGTGGGAAGGTCTGGATAAAAATCCTCCACAGGGTGCGGAGGACTGGACAGGCAAGCCATGGGATCCGGCCAGCGGAACCAAGGGCGCGCATCCAAATTCTCGTTTTACAGCACCTGCGCGTAATTGTCCCTGTATTTCTCCAGAATGGGAGAATCCCAATGGCGTTCCGCTTTCTGCTATTATCTTTGGCGGTCGCCGCGCCAAAACTGCTCCTCTGGTATATCAGTCGCGCGATTGGAATCATGGTGTTTTTGTGGGCTCCATTATGGCTTCGGAAACCACTGCCGCCGCTGCTGGTGATGTGGGCGTAGTCAGACGTGACCCCATGGCTATGTTGCCTTTCTGCGGTTATAATATGGGCGACTATTTCCAGCATTGGCTGGATATGGGGCAAAAGACCTCTGCTGATAAGCTGCCGAAAATCTTTAATGTCAACTGGTTCCGTCTGGATGACGATGGCAACTTTATTTGGCCTGGCTTTGGCGATAACTTCCGTGTTCTAGAGTGGATTTTGAAACGCTGCGAAGGCATGGTCGATGCTGTAGAGACGGAGATTGGTTTTGTGCCGAAGGCAGAAGATATTCATATCGCGGATATGGATTATACCATTTGTGACGGGCATAAGTTTGGCATTGACGACCTTCGGGGAATTCTCTCCATCGAAAAAGAGTATTGGCTGGAAGATGTTTCCAGCATCCGTGCTTTCTATGATAAAATCGGTACCACCATGCCGAAAGAATTACTGGATGAAGTGGATGCCATGGAAGCCAGACTTCGAGCAGAATAAGGAGAGCATTATCAATAAATGGAAAATTTGCTAGTGGGCGTTGATATTGGTAGTACGAATATCAAAATGGTTGCTTTCTCCAATAATAAAGAAATGATTGGTACGCAACTGTTTCGTACAAATACCCTGGTAAAACAGACCACTGAAGAGCGGATTGCGCAGTTTGCTGCAATGTTTTTAGCCAAGCATGGCTTAGAAATGGATAGTGTAGGCCGTTTTGTGCTAACCGGGGTTGGTGCTTCTTTTATAGAAACGGATATTGCTGGTATTCCAACGTTTAAGGTGGATGAATTGCAGGCCATGGGCTTTGGCGGTCTTTGCCTTTCGGGACTGCAAAAGGCCATTGTGGTTAGCCTGGGTACTGGGTCGGCCTTTGTGAAAGCGGATGGCGATTCTTTTGTGCATATTGGCGGTAGCGGCATTGGTGCTGCTACATTGGAAGGCTTATCTATGCTTATTCTTAAGCAGCGGGATCCGGACGTTTTGTCCGACTTTGCCAGCAGTGGCAATCTGGCCAATGTGGATTTGATTATGGCGGATGTAAGTAAGGATGCCTTATCCTTTTTGCCTATGGATGCAACTGCTGCACATTTTGGTAAGTTAAGTGCAGAGACTCCGCCGCAGGATATTGCCCGAAGCATCATCAATATGGTTTTCCAAACCATTGCGCTGTTTGCTGTGTTTCTTGGCCGTAGCGTGGGCATTACCGATATTGTCCTTACCGGTGGCTTAACCACGATGGAGCAGGCTAAAAAAGATTTTGGCGCAGTTGGTGGCTTGTATGGATTCAACTTTGTTATTCCAGAGCACGCTGTTTTTGCCACAGCTATAGGTGCCTGTATGTCTAATCTGTAAAATAATTCTTATTTCTGCCCTGTCTTTTGCGAGACAGGGCAGCTTTTTTATTTGCCAGCATGGGCCGTGTCATCTTTTTTTTCAGAGCATATGCTGACATAGGGAGGTGCTGATATGAGAAAGATCGTCTTTTTAGGTGGCGATAAACGGGAGCTTACCGTTATGCAGCGCATGATGGCAGCTGGCTGGCAGGTGGAAACCTACGCTGTACCAGAGGCTGCTCTGCCTACTGGTGCAAAGGCGGTAGCTGCAGTGGAGCAGGCATTGAAGAATGCGGATGCCTGCATTCTTCCACTTCCACCCCTGCATAAAGATGGGCGGCTGCACTCATTGCTGGATTATCCTGTATATCTAGACGACCATATTTTTGACCAAGCTCCGCCAGGAATGCCAATATTAACTGGTATTGCTACAGAATATCTGCAATGTATTGCACCACGGTGCATCTGCATTGGTTTGCTGAATAGCGATGAGCTATCTTCTCCTCTAGCAGAAGCAGTGGCTGAGGGTGCGATAGCAGAAGCGATTCGTTTGTCTGATGGTCTTTTATATGGAGAAACAGCGCTGGTAATTGGCTATGGGCGCATTGGCCGTGCTCTGTATTGGCGTTTGGATGCCTTAGGTATGGAGGTCACGGTGGTAAATCGTGGTTTAGCCAGGGAGAGTGAAGCCCGTGACTTTGGCTGTAAGGTTGGGGACTGGGAGCAGCTTACTTCTTTAGCCGCGCAGTCCAGCTATATTTTTAATACTGCTCCAGCGCTGGTGTTAAAACGGGAGCAGCTGCAGTGGATGGGCCATCGCACACTCATTATTGATTTGGCTGCCAATCCAGGTGGCACAGACTTTAATAGTGCTTCGGAATTGGGCATAAAAGCTGTTTTAGCCGGAGGTCTGCCGGGACGTTATGCACCGCGTTATGCTGGCGAGATTATGGCTTCTGCTTATCTGAATCGTTTGCAGTTGTTGTTAGGAGAGGGGGATTGCTATGAATGAGCCGGTAAATCAAAGACTGGATGGCATAAGAGTTGCATTTGTGATGACCGGGTCCTATTGCCAGTTGGCGCGTGCACTTGCTGCTATGAGCGAGCTAGTCCATCAGGGCGCAAGCGTCTTGCCGGTTATTTCCTATAATGTTCGTGATTTTGACAGCCGTTTTGGTAAGGCCGCAGAATGGCGTGAATTGATAGCGGATATTACCGGCGTGGAGGAAATTATTGATACAATCAACGGTGCGGAGCCTATTGGTCCGAAAAGTCTGGCCGATATCATGGTTATCGCTCCCTGTACCGGCAATACCATAGCCAAACTGGCGCTGGGCATTACAGATACGCCTGCGCTCATGGCTGCCAAATCGCATTTAAGGCGGGGCGCGCCTTTGGTTGTTGCCATATCAAGCAATGACGCACTGGCTGCCAATGCCAAAAATATCGGTCTGCTTTTGAATACGCGTAATGTTTATTTTGTTCCCTTTGCTCAGGATGACCCGCACAATAAACCTACTTCCATTGTTGCTGAAATGGAGTTGATTCCGGAAACGGTTGCTGCCGCCTTAACAGGAAAGCAGTTACAGCCAGTTATGCGATGAAAAAATATACGGGCTAATCATTAAATATAAATTTTAGTGAATAAATGCTTGCAAAATACCTGATAAAATAGTATTATATAACGATACAAGACGGAAACAATCCGCAAAAGAATCAATACGGAGGTATGTGCTATTATGAAAAAATTCAATGTCGCAATCGTTGGCGCCAGTGGCGCTGTGGGCCATGAGTTTCTCAAAGTTTTGGCTGAACGCGATTTCCCGATCGGTGAACTTCGGCTACTGGCTACGGAGCGTTCCGCCGGTACCAAAATAAAATTCAAAGATCAGGAGTATGAAGTGCAGGCTACTACCAATGATTCTTTTGCGGGCATCGATATTGCTTTGTTCGCAGGTGGTTCTGCTAGTACGGTTTATGCGAAACCAGCAGTGGAGGCCGGCGCTGTGGTTATTGACAACAGCAGCAATTTCCGCTATGATCCGGAGGTTCCGCTGGTTGTACCGGAAGTCAATCCGCAGGATGTACGCTGGCATAAGGGTATTATTGCCAATCCCAACTGCTCCACAATTATCATGGTTGTGGCCTTAAAACCATTACATGATTTAGGCAAGATCAAACGGGTGGTTGTTTCCACTTATCAGGCCTGCTCCGGTGCTGGTTTGCCCGGTATGGAGGAGTTGCAGAAAGAAGTAGAGATGATTGTTGCCGGTCAGGCCGACTCTATTGCGCCTAAGGCGTTTGCACATCAGATTGCCTTTAACCTGATCCCGCAGATTGATGTGCTGACCGACAACGGCTATTATAAAGAAGAGATGAAGATGACCTGGGAGACGCAGAAAATCTTCCATGATGATAATATTAAGTTGGCCGCTACCTGTGTGCGCGTGCCTGTCTTCCGCAGCCATAGCGAAGCTGTTACGGTAGAGTTGGAAAAACATATTACTGTGGAAGAGGCTGCCGCCGCCCTGCGTAAGGCACCCGGTGTTGTCGTGATTGACGATCCGGCCAACAATAAATATCCCATGCCCTTGTACACCAGCGATACGGATGAAGTTTATGTTGGTCGTATACGTGAAGATATTTCTTCTGAAACGGGCATAAATATGTGGGTCGTAGCCGACCAGATTCGTAAGGGCGCGGCTACAAACGCCATTCAGATTGCTGAATTGCTGATTCGCGATGGTCTTGTTTAAGCCTGGCAGCATTTGCTAAGCTCCTTATACAAAGGAAAGAAAGGAGAATGTATATGGATTTTGGTCGTGTCGTTACAGCTATGATCACCCCCATGCATGATGATTATTCTGTATCTTATGACGGCGCACAGAAGTTGGCTGCACATCTTTTGCAAAATGGCTCTGATTCTCTGGTTATCACTGGCAGTACAGGAGAAAGCCCTACGCTGAAGGCGGATGAAAAGGTAAAACTTTATGCAGCTGTACGTGAAGTGATGCGCGGCACAAACAAAAAGCTGATTGCCGGTACTTCTGGCTCGGATACCGCTGCTGCGGTAGAATTGTCCAAACAAGCCGAGGCCGTGGGTGTGGATGCTATTTTGGCCGTGGTACCTCCATATAACAAACCCCAGCAGGAAGGCTTATATCAGCATTTTCGTGCCATCGCCCAAGCTGTTTCCCTGCCGGTTATCCTGTATAATGTTCCTGGTCGTACCATGGTGAATATGCTGCCGGAAACCGTGGCTCGCCTGGCTGAAATTGATAACATTGTTGCCCTGAAAGAGGCTACTGCGGATGTGGACCAAACTGCCCGCATCCGGCTTGCTACCCCGCCTGATTTTATAATTTATTCCGGTGATGATAACGCGGTTTTGCCCATGATGACGCTGGGGGCCCGTGGTATCATCAGTGTAGCAGCACATCTGATTGGCAAGGAAATGCAGGAAATGCTTCTTGCCTTTGAGAAAGGGGACAATGCCCGTGCTACAGAGTTGCATTACCGCTATTATGATGTATTCTGCAAATGCTTTATTACCTCTAACCCAGTACCGGTAAAATATTGCCTGAATCGTTTGGGCCTGCCGGCCGGTCCCTGTCGTTTACCGCTGGTGGATGCAGATGCTAAGGCCAAGGCAATTCTCGACGAAATGCTGCAAGATATTGGTTTGCTTTAATCGCGATAATAGTGTATAATAAATAGGCGTGCGGACAATCCGCACGCCATAAGTCATTTTCTAGGCGCAATTCGAAAAGAATAGGCGCGAATTTATTTGTATAGAATCACCAGTACGGTGTGAAAATAGAAAAGGAATATATTGGCTACATAGGAATGCGGAGCATTTTATTAGCCCCGCTGATTTTAGCGTGCAAGTATACAAGTTTACCATTTATATATCGAGATGGGCCCTCTGAATTTTGCTTGCCCGCACTGAATAAAGGAGTGTATATGTCAGAAAACAGTAAAAAGAAGCAACCGGTAAACAATGGTGTGGATGTTCTGGTGGAGGCGGCAATGCGTAAAATGATAGGCGATGCTGCGCCAGCTGACGCACCTGCCAAGAAACGTCCCTCACGATCAGGATCCGCCTCGCGCAGCAGCAATACGGCAGGGGAGAAAACAACTTCCAAATCCGGCAAATCTACCCGCTCTAAGAAGGTGCAGGAGGAGACTTTGGATAAGGCAGATAAGAAGACGGATAAAAAGGTAGGTTCCGCCAAAGCGGAGGCCGACAGAACCGGTAAAACAGGTAAATCAGCCAAAGTCAGCAAAAACCGCCGTGTCAACAAGGTAATCCAGGAGCAGGATGAAGCTCCCTATCAAGCCTATCAAAGCAACAAACTGGCCCGCAATGACGAAAGTGCTAAGGCTGCGTTGCGTGCGCATGGCGATTCCAGCAAAAAAACTACGGACCGCGAATTTAAATTGCGTATTATTCCCCTGGGTGGACTGGGAGAAGTGGGCAAAAATATGATGCTCATCCAGTATGGCGCAGATATTCTGGTCGTAGACGGCGGATTGAGCTTCCCTGATGGGGATATGTACGGCGTGGATTTGGTGATTCCTGATTATAGTTATTTAATCGAAAACAAGGAAAATGTGCGGGCTTTTGTGCTTACCCACGGGCACGAGGATCATATTGGCGCTATGCCGTATATTCTCAATGATGTGGAAGCGCCAGTATACGGAGCTGCTCTTACGCTCGGCCTTTTGCAGGGTAAGCTGGACGAGCACCAGGTGCGCGCAGATTTGCGCGTTGTGTCGGATCGGCAGGAAATACAAATAGGTCCCTTTAAAATTGAATTTATCCGTTTGACACACAGTATCCCGGATACAATGGGCGTAGCTATTCATACGCCGGTGGGTACATTGTTGTTTATCAGCGATTTTAAAATGGATATGTCGCCCATTGATGGTAAGCTGATGGATTTTGGCCGCATCTCCGCTTTTGGCGAAAAGGGTGTTCTGCTGCTGATGAGCGATAGCACCAATGCAGAAGTTGATGGCTTTACCAGCAGTGAGCGTACGGTAGGTGCCAAGCTGGAGAAGCTCTTTATGGATACGGATGGCCGGATTATTCTTACCTCCTTCGCCTCTCATGTGCACCGCATTCAGCAGGCTATCTGGGCGGCCCAGCGCAATGGGCGTAAAGTTGCTGTTTGCGGACGGGGCATGCAGAATATGGTCAACGTGGCCGGCGGTCTGGGGTATCTGGAGTTTCCGGATAACTGTTTAATTGATATTGACCGCATCAACGATTATCCGGATAGCAAGGTTTGCATCATCACTACGGGCTCGCAGGGGGAAATTCTCTCCGGTCTATCCAGAATGGCCAGCGGCGAACACCGGCAGGTGCAGATTCGTCCGGGCGATACAGTAATTATTTCCGCTACACCTATTCCAGGCAATGAATTAACGGTTAGCCGCCTGGTGGATAATCTTTTCCGGCATGGCGCGCGGGTTATTTATGAGCGTTCCCGTGGCATCCATGTTTCCGGACATGCCAACCGCGAGGAGCTGAAGGTGCTGCTCAACCTTGTGAAGCCCCGCTTTTTCCTACCCGTGCATGGCGAGTATCGTATGTTGTTTAAGCATGCGCAGCTGGCTCAGGAGGTTGGCATGAGCCCATATGATACTATTGTGTTGGAAAATGGGCAGATTTTGGAGATGAACCGCCGCAAATACCGTATCAATGGCACCGTACCCAGCGGCCGCGTTTTTGTTGATGGTTTGGGCGTGGGTGATGTTGGCGCATCGGTATTGCGAGAGCGGCGCCAGCTGTCTGAAGGCGGCGTAATTGTGGTCTCTATGGTGTACAGCAAAAATAAGGGTGCAGAGCCAAAAATTTTGCTTGGTCCAGAAATTACCACGCGCGGATTCATATTTGAGAAGGAATATGAGCATATTATTGGCGAGATGAAAGATAGGGTGGAGGCGCTGGCTACACCTGAACGTCTTGCCAACGGCAATCTACATGATTTGCGTAATCAGATACGCTCCATGCTGAATCGCTTTGTTATGGAGCGGACACGCCGTCGTCCGGTAATTGTTACTGTGATAGATGAAATCTGATGCTAGAGGCAGATAGGTATTGTAAACGCAGCGCTTCCCATAAAGGAGGCCTGCGTTTTGTTATATCCGCAACTTAGCAATGAGATCGTACCTGCTCTTCCGGATGCGCCGGAGCCGCAGCAGGAACCAGCGGCTGATGAATCTTCTCAGGATGAGCAGCAAGAGACGATTACAGAATTTGGTCAGCTGGATATTCCGCGTGTTCGGAGCGATATTCATGTGATTACCATTGTTGGACAAGTTGAGGGACATGTGATTATGCCCTCGCAGAATAAAACGACTAAGTATGAGCATATTATCCCGCAGCTGGTAGCTGTAGAGCAGAGCCCGGATATCCGCGCTCTGATCGTTATTCTTAACACAGTCGGTGGGGATGTGGAGGCCGGGCTGGCCATTGCGGAAATGATTTCCTCTATGTCTAAGCCAACGGTATCCCTGGTGCTGGGAGGTGGACATTCTATTGGCGTGCCCATTGCCGTTGCGGCGGACCGTTCTTTTATTGCTGGGACTGCCACAATGACCATTCATCCTATTCGATTAACCGGTATGGTCATTGGCGTTCAGCAGTCCTTTGATTATCTGGAAAAGATGCAGGAGCGTATTATCCGCTTTGTAACGGATCATTCCCATATTCGGGAAACGGAGTTTAAGCATTTAATGATGGCCACTGGCGAGCTGGCACATGATGTAGGTACGGTGGTGGTAGGTAAAGAAGCGGTGGATTGCGGCCTGATTGACGAGGTGGGCGGACTGGGAGAAGCACTGGCCTATTTGAAGGCCTGTATGGGGGAGACACCGGAGCAGCCGGCGCGTAAGCCCCAGCAGCCCGCAATTGGCGATATGCCCAGTGAAAAGCCGCCATTACAGGTGAAAACCCCGTCTTATACCCCGCATGTACGTTTTCGCCCGAAAGGATGATGGAGGATGATCTGGAGTATTATTCCGGAAGAAATGCTGTTTGCACAGCAGAATGCACAGACAGAGCGGATTGAGATGCAGTATCTGGGCAAAAAAATATATGCGCGCGGCGGCAAGCTGGATACTTTGCTTTCTACAGACCCGGCGGATTTTCTGGATCAGCGTTTCGTGCCTGGTGTATGCATCAATAGCGGCGAAAATCCGCAATAAGGATTTGATAAATAGGAGCTTGCAAGGCGTCTATATGCGCGCTCCGGTTTGGTACGGCAATAGCTGTGTCGCCAGCACAGTATAAAATACGAATCAAAGGCTGTGGGTAGATATGTGGATATCTGCCCACAGCCTGTTTGCTTTAAGAAAAACTATTACAAATGATTATATTCTCGTTTATAAAACATATAAATACTGTAAGAGTTTTTCAATTCATGGGGGCGCCTGCTTTGTCGGATTTTCAGATTCTTCGACTTACTTTTTTGGTAAGTGCTAAGCATTTGGCTATACCAAATATCTGTATTTTTCTCATATTTGTTACATTCATTGCAGTGGCTAGCTTATGCTATTTAAAGTTTTTATAGCTGCGGGAAACACCGGGGATTGACATAAACGAAAGGTTTATGTTAACATAACAACTGAGTGGAATTGGAAAATGGTGATGATATCGCTGCAGGTCGAATTTTCCTCTGAAATGCTCAAAAATTATTTTATTTATTATTGAAGGAGGGGCTTTATATATGACACAGACTGATGTCGCTGAAGCCAAGGCTTCCCCAAAGCTCATTGAACGCTTATCCTACAGAATTATAACAGCTCTAATCAGTGTTGGTATTGCTGTATGGATTTGCTTATTGACTCCCCCCGAAGGTTTGACTGTTGAAGCGATTCGCTTCATCGGTTGCTTTATGGGCGGCATGTTGCTTTGCGTTTTCCGCTCCATTCCGGACTGGCTCGCATCCCTTGCTGCACTTATGGCACTGGTTCTTCTCAAGGTTGGCAGCTTTGCCGCTGTTTTTGCTCCCTTTTCTGGTACGACTCTGTGGCTGATCATCCCGGCTTATGGTATTGCTTGCGTTGTCGGCAAAACCGGTCTGCTGAAGAGAGTCGCACTGCACATTTTGAGCTGGTTCCCGGATTCCTTTACCGGACAGGTCAGCGCTCTGTTCGTGGCTGGTATTATCATCAGCCCGTGCATTCCGTCTACCCTGGCTAAAATGTCCATCTTCGCACCGTTCACGGAACAGGTTGCTACGGAAATGGGTTATGAGCGCAACAGCAAAGGCGCTGCCGGTCTGTTTCTCTCCCAGTGGGTTTCCGCTGGTCTGCTCGGCTATGGCTTCTACAGCGGCTCCTTTGCCGTTGCCATGATGTTGGGTCTTACCCCTATAGAAGATCAGGCTTACTTCAACTGGGGTACTTGGCTGGCAACCTGTGCTGCCTGGCTGGTTGTTATGACGGTTCTGTCCTATATCTTCATCCTGCTGGTTTACAAACCGAAGACCGGTGGCAAGCTGCCTAAGGGCTTCACCAAGGGCAAGGTAAAAGAGCTTGGTCCGATGTCCAAGGATGAGAAGAAGGCTGCCGTTGTCTTGATAATCATTCTTCTGGCCTGGATTGGTGAAGGCTGGCATGGTATTGCAGCTTGCTACGTTGCAATTATGGGCTGGATTGTGTTCGGTTTGCTTGGCATGTTTGATAAGAAGGAAGTTTCTACCGCGATTCCGTGGGGCGAACTGATTTACATGATGCTGATCTTTACCGCGCAGTCCATGATCGGTAGCGTTGGTATCAGCGCTTGGTTGCAGGGTATCCTCGACCCGATCCTTTCCCCGCTGTTCGGCAATACCTTTATGCTGATTCTGGCTATCATTGTTACTTCTTACATTTTGCGTTTCGTCATTCTGTCTCAGTTCACCATTGCCGTTATTATTTATGCTATCCTGGGTGGATTGGCACAGCAGGCTGGCATGAATGGTGCGCTCATTGTTCTGATCGTTTACGTTTCCGGTAACATCCATGTTCTGGACTTCCAGAATTCCGTTTGGGTTACCGCACGTGTCGCCGCACATAGCATGGTTGAACAGGCTGTATGTCTGCCTTACTGCTTGGCTTGGTTGGTTATCAACCTTCTCGGCTGGTGGGCTAGTGTTCCGCTCTGGCAGGCTCTTGGTCTTATGTAAATCGATTTTGCATTTCAATTGCATCCCTTGCTACCATACCGGTAGCAAGGGATGGGGATGTTCTTGCGAACTTATTTCGTTTTTCATATTCGTCTATAAGAACTTCAAGCTGGGCCTGCAGCGGTATCAGCACAAATTTTCACTAGGCAGAAAAAGCGTATCGTCTCGATACGCTTTTTCTGCATCTTGATTCTATTCAGGAATCTGTAAAAACAGAGCAGCGGTAAGGCAGTTGCAGCTCTCTATGAACTACTACACGACCACCCGACACATGTGCGGCCGTCTGTCTAGGGAAGAGGACAACTACTGCTGTGTCTGTTCCATCCATAACCTATTCACTCGTCATCAGCGCCTATATCTGCAATGCGGGGGGGGGAATGGCTTCTCTTGTATCTCCAGTGTTGTGCGTTTTTCTTATTATGCCAAGGAGCAGCGTAACTTTAAGTTACGCTGCTCCTTTTTTCTATCCTTTGTTATGCAGAATATGCTGAGATTATGCTCTGATGCCATTTATTTGGGGAAGTGTACACGGATGGTCGTTCCTTTGCCTACTTGGCTTTGCAAATCGATTTCCGCACCAAGGTATAGGGCTGCATGTTTAACAATGGAGAGCCCCAGTCCAGTACCGCCTGTTTCCTTAGAATGACTTTTATCCACTCGGTAAAAACGCTCAAAGACCCGGCTTTGGTGCTCTTCTGGTATGCCGATGCCTGTATCCTGAACGCTCAGTATCGTTTCGGTATCGTCCTGCGTAACAAAGATATTGACCTGGCCATTGTCTCGATTGTATTTTATGGCATTATCGCAGAGGTTATATATAATTTCATACAGCAGTCTGCGTACGCTATATATGCTGATATCCATACCCTGTACTTCAACTGAGATATTCCGCTCAGCGGCCTGTGTATGCAGCGCCTCCTTGGCTTCTTTGGCTAGAGCCAGTAAATTTACCTCTTCCCTGGTAAGCTCCTCTCCATTCTCATCCAACTGTGATAGTCGGATAATGTCTTCAATTAAAGCAACCAAACGGCTGGCTTCGGAGCGGATATGGCCAATGAAACGCGGCATATCTTCCTTTTTGATTAAACCATTTTCTATCAGCTCTGCCGAGCCCATGATAGAGTGGAGAGGGGTTTTCAGTTCGTGCGATACATTGGCTGAAAATTCACGGCGCTTTTGCTCAGACAAGGCCTTTTCCGTGATATCAAAGGCCAAGATAACAACGCCGCTCACTTTATCGTCCGATACAATGGGGCTGGCATTGATTTGATACTGCCTGCCCTTTATTTCCATAAGCGCTTCATCGTGCCTCCCGCTTAGGGCAGTGTGAATAAGCTGTTGCATGGATATGCTACGCTCAATGGTCATAATATCTTGCCCGATGCAGGAGCCATCCGCATTAAACAACTGTGCTGCCGCACGGTTTATGCTTAAAATTTTGCCTTGCTCATTGAGCAGAATTAGGCCTTCGCTCATATTCCCGGTAACTGCGGAGAATTCATCTTGTCTGCGTTTAAGAGCGTTTAGCTGGCTGTTAATCTGCCGGTGCTGTTTTTCAATTCGCGTCAACAAGGGAGAAATTTCTTCATAAGCATTTTCATTTTCCAGTGGCTCATCCAGATTAAGCGTATTTAAAGGTTCGACAATGCGTTTGGCTAGACGGTGGGCCAGCCATAAGGAGAGAATAATGGCTAGGATTAACACGAAAAATACAGGCTGCAGCATGCCCAGCATTAAAATAAGCGTGGTGTGCTGGGTAAT
>CALXSV010000100.1 GCA_944391235.1 uncultured Clostridia bacterium
GTGGAGATGCTGTCAGTCAGGTGTTGACATCCGAAGCCTATTGTGTTAGACTATACAAAATTTTATGAAACGAAGGTGTAAAGATGTTCCGTTTTTCTTGCTAAATCAATATGGCATAACAACAAATGCCAGGCAGCAGTGCTTTAGCTGTGTGATGGTTTTGTTGTGCCATGGGCAAGAAAGCGGAAATCCTTATATGCGATAAACGGAACTCCAGCATCTGCATGCTGCTGTTGTTTGTGTTTGAGCTGCAAGAACTGCTTTCTTGCAGCTCTATTTTTATTTTATGTTTAACTATTTGGGGCAGTACGTTGTAACACAAGGAGGCTATGTATGTCTTTGATTCATGTTCACAATCTCAACTTTGCCTATGACGGCAGTTATGATCCCATTTTTGAAAATGTTAGCTTTCAAATAGATACCGATTGGAGATTGGGTTTTACCGGAAGAAACGGTCGGGGCAAAACCACATTTCTGCAGCTTCTTCGTGGAAAATATGAATATAGCGGCAGCATTTCCGCTTCTGTGCAATTTGACTATTTTCCTTATGCGGTAGAAAATGCTGATGATTTTACTCTGGAGCTTATCCAGGGTATTGCCCCAAATGCAGAGCCATGGCAGATTCTTAAAGAGCTTTCTTTGCTGGATGTGGCTGAAGATGCTCTGTACCGGCCTTTTTCCTCGCTTTCAGATGGAGAGCAGACCAAGGCGCTTATCGCTGCCCTGTTTATGCGAGAAAATCGCTTTTTGTTAATTGATGAGCCAACCAATCATTTGGATATGGCGGCCAGAAAAAAGCTGGCTCAGTATTTAAATCGCAAAAAGGGGTTTATTTTAGTCTCGCATGACCGGGCCTTTCTCGACAGTTGCATTGACCATATTCTAGTTATTCAAAAGACAAAGATTACCGTACAAAAGGGAAATTTTTCCTCCTGGTGGCAGAACAAGGAGCTAGAGGACCGCTTTGAACTGGCGGAGAATGAGAAGCTTAAAAAGGACATTCGCCGCTTATCCATAGCGGCCCAAACAACCGCTACATGGTCGGATAAGGTGGAAGCGGGCAAGTTTGGCAACCGTATCAATTCTGGCAGTAAGCCAGATAAGGGGTACATTGGGCATAAGGCGGAAAAGATGATGCAGCGCTCCAAGGCAATCAAACAGCGACAGGAAAATCTGCTCAACGAAAAGGCTATGTTGTTGAAAAATGTGGAAAGCAGCAGGGCTTTGGCTGTCTTCCCGCTGGATTTTCATTCTGATCGTTTACTTGATGTAGAGAATCTTTCTCTTTTTTATGGTAACCGGCAGGTATGCCGCAATATCAGTTTTTCTATTGACAAGGGTGAGCGCGTTGTACTGCAAGGAAAAAATGGTTGCGGGAAAACAAGCCTGCTCCGGCTCATCTGTGGTGAGGATATTGCCCATACCGGCAAAGTTATTCGAAACCAGCAGCTGCGTATATCCTATGTCAGTCAGCGTACAGATTGTCTACGCGGTAGCTTAAGTGATTATGCTGCTGCCTGCGGTATTGATGAAAGCCTGCTTAAGGCCATGTTGCGCAATCTGGATTTTTCCCGTGCCCAATTTGATAAACCCATGGAAACCTTTAGCAGCGGACAAAAGAAAAAGGTACTGCTGGCAAAAAGTATTTGCCAGCGGGCGCATCTATACATCTGGGATGAACCCCTCAACTATATTGATGTAATCTCCCGCATTCAGCTTGAAAATATGCTGCTGCAATATCCAATTACACTGTTATTTGTTGAGCATGATAGCGCCTTTGTCCATAAAATCGCTACGAGGACCATTGACTTGGGCGGATGCTTTTAAGGGAAGCGCATCACTGTTTTTTATCTACTGCCAGATGAACAGCCCATGGTATCTCCTGCACCTTTCCATATCTTACTGGATACGTATACATGATTCAGTCATTTTGGTGTAAAGATAACAGCATATGCGTAATAATTACACTTGTGGGAAAGCAGAGGAGGAAAAGCAAATGTTAAAAAGAATTGCTTCGCCGGGCAGCTATATCCAAGGAAAAGGGGAAATTCATCATCTGGCGCATTACTACAGACAGTTAGGAGAGCGGGGCGCCTATATTGTGGCCAGTGATATAGTATATGATTCCTATGGGCAAGCTATTGCCAGCAGTTTTGAAAAGGAAAATATACCATATACGCTGACAAAGTTTGGCGGGGAATGCAGCATGGTCGAAATCAATATGCATTGTAAAAAGCTGGGAAACCATGATGCGGTTATTGGCATGGGTGGCGGCAAAACACTGGATACGGCCAAAGCAATTGGCTATTATATGAAAGTTCCGGTTCTTATTGCACCGACAATTGCCTCCAGCGATGCACCTTGCAGCAGGCTGTCTGTTCTTTATAAGGAGAATGGTGAGTTCGAAAAATACCTGCCTTTGCCAGCTAACCCCAATATTGTCTTAATGGATACGGAAATCATTTCCCAGGCACCAGTGCGTTTTTTATCCGCAGGTATTGGCGATGCTCTAGCCACTTATTATGAGGCGGCAGCCTGCGCGCAATCTAATGCCCTGACGATGGCGGGTGGGCAGTGCACGAAAACTGCCTTATGCCTGGCAAAATTGTGTCTGGATACGTTACTGGAAAACGGAGTTAAGGCTGTCCATGCCGTTTCCTTAAAGTTATGCACCAGCGCTGTGGAAGAGATTGTGGAAGCCAATACCTATTTGAGCGGTATAGGTTTTGAAAGCGGTGGTCTTTCTGCAGCACATGCGGTGCATAATGGATTAACCACATTAGCGGAATGTCATCATATGCTGCATGGTGAAAAAGTAGCTTTTGGCGTTCTAACACAGCTGGTATTGGAGAACCGCTCTATAGAAGAAATATATATGATTATGGACTTTTGTCAGGCTGTGGGGCTGCCTACAACCCTGGCCCAACTCGGCCTAGCTGAGATTAGCGATGCCCGTTTGCTGGAGGCCGCTAGAGCCAGCTGTGCAGAGGAAGACACCATGGGCAATATGCCGTTTACCATTACACCGCAGGATGTATTGGCAGCTATGAAAGTGGCTGATAAACTGGCTGTTGTGCACAGTGCTTAAAGGTGCAGTGTAGGCTGCGTGCGATTGCGCCCAAAAACAGAAAATGACTCTTTTTCAGCCTTGTGGAAATCGGAGTAGTATAAGCTGCGCACCTGTATGAAAGTAATATGGTATGCATAAGACAGCATGGCAAAATGCTATGCTGTCTTACTTTTGTGCTTTTATTCCTGGGGAATGAAATTGACTTCTGTGTGGACGATATTTTCTTTGCCAACCCGTTGGTAATCTTAGGTACCAGCTCAGTTATTGGCACATACCTACAAATACCCGATACAGGAGGGTTGCACATCTTTTCTCTCATTTAACCCAAAATGAATATTAAGCTCCTGAAATGTTTCTTTTTCTCTCATAGGCACCCTTCTGTCTTTTCTTATGCCCTTTGACGTTACAGTTGTATTTTAGATATGGTTACACTGTTCTTACCAAAGTACATATTGTTTTCTATCTTTACTGCCTAAATAGTTCTCCCTTTGCTCTTGACAAGTAGATAATCTACGTATATAATTTATATATAGATTATCTACTTAATGTCTAGAAAGGGGTGCTACCATATGGGAAAGGAAAAAGGAATGTCCAGGGGAAATACAGACATGCTTGTTTTGAGCTTAATTAATGAAATGGATATGTATGGCTACCAAATTATTGATGAGCTTGTCAAAAGATCGAATCACACTTTTGACCTAAAAACTGGCACTTTATATCCCTTGCTCCATCTGCTGGAACAAAAAAAATATGTTAAATCCTATGAGGCAGAAGCGTCAACAGGTAAAATTCGAAAATATTACCAAATTACTGATGCGGGACGGAAATATCTTTTACTCAAACAAAGAGAGTGGGAGGAATACGCAAATGCAGTGAATCGAGTAATAGCAGGGGGTGTGTTACTTGCCGGAATATAATTGTGCCTCTGATTTTTTAATTGCCGTTCAGAATGAAATAAAATGGAAGCGAGCAAAAAAAATAGCTACACAAGAAATTGCTGATCATATATCCGATCAGTGCGAAGCTTTACGAAAAAAGGGGTTAAATGAGGAGGACGCTATCAAACAAACACTTTGTGAATTAGGCTCTGCCAAAACTATCGGAGAAAGATTAAATTCCCTCCATCGGCCTAAAACGAATTGGCTGCTTATACTTAGTACTGCTGCTTTTCTGTTTATAGGCCTCGCGATTGAGTTGGTGTCTATGGATACGCAAATTGTTCCCCTTGCGCTTTCAATGGGTCTTGGAATTGCTATTATGAGCTTAATGTATTTTATTGACTATACATTATTGTTGCGTTTTCCTAAAACATTTTATTATGGTCTGGCTTTTATAACTGCTGTCGTTCTTGCATATGATGTACGCAATGGACTCAATACGCTTAGCTATAGCTATACATTCTATCTGTTGTTGCTTTTTCCAATCGTGCTAGTCGGCCTGACTTTTCATTTGAAGCATACAAATCCAGAAATGGGCTTATTGCGCCTTTCTGCTTATTTGTTACCACCATTGTTTGCTGCTGCTATTCTTTCAAGCATACCCGCAATTATATATCTTATTGCATCAGATAGCATATTAATTGCCTATGTTTTGAAAAATAAATGGTTTTCTCCTAATCGTATGGCTGTAATCGGTATGGTAGGTATGTTTATAATTGTCCTTTTGGGATTGCTGTATATTGACTTACGGACGAACATGTTGCACAATTTTTTTGCATTTCAAGACAATTATCTTTCAGAATATGTAAGACAGACACTACGTGCTACCCCGTTTATAGGTAGCCGTTCAATCAGCACGGTTTTGTTTGAGGGAACGCCGGAATATGTTCTATTCAGACTTGCTGCTCAATACGGAACAGTTATATTTTGCATTGCCGCAGCTTTATTCGGTGTAATGTTCTACTTAATATATCGGGTTATCAGAAAACAAACGTCCTATTTTGGAACTCTTATTGCAAGCCTGATTTTAGGTATGCTCGGAATTCAATTTGTATTAGCTTTTCTCGGAAACCTTGGCTTTATCAACGGAGAGTATATTATGCCCCTGCCGCTTGTATCCAGTGGAGGCCTTTATACTGTTTTTAACCTGCTGCTTATTGGTGTAATCTTGTCCATTTATAGATTTGGTGATATTGCGAAAGACTGGATAAGACTGAAACAAAAAGAAGTAACATTCTACGAGCAAAGCGCTTAAATTAAGTAATAAATACCTTTCCATATATGATATGCTTTGTTCATTCCCCATTTTGTATTGGCATGTATAAGACTCGTTGCCAGAATAAAAGAGGCGATAAAAGAAATGAACTGGTGTCATGAAATAGCTGTTTATTCTATTTGCCGTAGGTGTCGCCTCGCAGGCAATTATTCTTAAATTGGAGTTTAATAACATAGCGCCAGGTATTGCCACTAGAGACGTATTGAGAGAAATTAATTATATAGCGGAATATTTTTTCGTCTTGTTCTATTTGCATACCAGAGGACGTAAACGGTTTCTCCGTTTACGTCCTCTGGTATCTTGGGGCCTGTGGTCATTTTGGAGAGTAAAAAAAGCCTTGATTTTTGTGCGGTAGGGACCGTGCGCTTTTGTCCTGCACGCCTGTTTCGCTAGCATGTGGTTGTGAAGCGGTATGTTTTGGTCATCTTTTTTATATTATGCATTGACAGATTAGGTATATTAGGAATATACTGTACCTAAACTGAAAGGAAAGGATATTGAGGCGTGCGATGACAATTGCATCAGATTTAATTCGTGGACATACAGATGCGATTATTCTGGCGCATTTGCTGCGTCGGGATAGTTATGGCTATGAGATTAACAAATCTATCTTATCAAAATCCGGTGGCACATATGAGCTGAATGAAGCAACCTTATATACTGCCTTTAAACGCTTGACCGATGCCGGTTATATTACTTTTTACTGGGGCGCAGAAAAGATTGGCGCGCGACGTAAGTATTATCATATTACACAGCAGGGTAGAGAGGCTTATAAACGTATGCAAGAGGAATGGCAGACTACAAAACAAATTATCGATAACTTGTTGGCAACGGAGGATTAGAAATGGAAGAGAAATTACGCATTTATGTAGAAAGCCTGTTTGAGACGGCACCTAAAACCATGCAGATCATTGAGCTGCGGGAGGAAATCCTACAGAACACTATAGATAAATACCATGATCTGCTGGCTGAGGGCAAAAGCGAGGAAGCGGCCTTTAATATTGCGGTTGCCGGTATTGGCGATGCACGCGAATTAATTGCTGCCCTGGGAAGGGGGAGAGATTTTATGCGTTATACCAAGGAAGAAATTGTACAGGATAACCGACGTTCCGGTCTTTTGTTGGCAATTGCGATTATGTTATATATTCTATCTGTTCTTCCTGTGATCATCCTCGCTGATACGCGATATGAGGAGCCGCTGGGTGTATGCATTATGCTCATCATGGTAGCCATTGCAACCGGTATCATTGTTTATCGGGCTAAGACCCGCTTGCGCTATGATAAACAGGATGAGACCATTGTCGAGGATTTTAAGGAGTGGAAGCATGAAACCAATGAGCGCAAATCCTTGTATAAGGCGATTGACGCAGCCGTGTGGGCTGTAACCATCGCATTGTATTTTCTAATTAGCTTTAGTACGGGTGCTTGGTATGTCACCTGGGTAATTTTTCTGATTGCCACAGCTATCACCAATATTATTAAAGCCTGCTTTGATTTAAAAAAATAAGAGGTATTTGCTATGAGAAAGAACTCCAATGCGATTGCGCGTATTGTTATTTGGTCCATCGTTGCGTTTGTGCTGATTGGCGTGCTGGTTTTTTTCATCGGCTTTTCCAGCTCTAGCCGTTTGCTGTCCTTTTTGCCAGTGTCCTTTGGTGAGTCTTACGGGGATCAGTCTTCCTTTTCCATTGGCTCGGCGGAGTTGGAGGCGACGGATATTCATAACATAGAAATTAATTGGGTGAGCGGCTCTGTGCGGCTTTATCCTTATGAGGGCGATACAATCGTGATTCGGGAAGACTCCAATCTGAGCAGCGATGATCAGCTGCGCTATCTGGTGCAGGGAGATAAGCTGATTATCCAGTTCCGAAAATCTGGCCGCTTTTTCAACTGGGGGACAAAGTCCTTGAACAAGGACTTGGAGCTTATGCTGCCCAATGATCTGGCTGCGCAATTGCAGCTGGTTGACATAGAATCTGTTTCAGCCAGTGTTGCAGTTGAGCAGATCAGCGCCGAACGTTGTTGGGTGGAGCAGATTTCCGGAGAAACCCAGGTTACAGACGTCAATCTTGACTTGTTGGACATTGAGGCGGTGAGCGGCGATATCTTTTGTATAAATGTTCGTGCACACCAATTGGATGTAGAAACGGTTAGCGGCAATTCGCGTGTGGACGGCGAGTTCTCCCAAGTCAATCTCAATGCTGTATCTGGAGAGCAAACCTTGGTCTCGGCAATTGCACCGGTGGAAATTGATGGGGAGAGCGTGAGCGGCGATATCAATATCACTATACCGGATTGTGATGGCTTTACTGTGCAATTGGATACTGCCAGCGGCAAGTTGTATACTGCTTTTTCGGGAAATATGCGCGGTGATACACTGGTTTACGGCAACGGGGCTGCAGAATATGATTTTGATACGGTTAGCGGAGATGTAAGTTTTACGCTCAAATAAATTGGATTATACACCTGAATAAAAGGTGAAATCGTTGAAAAAGCGCTGTAAATATCGTATAATGAACGAAATGTAGAGTACTGTCCTTGGCAGTGCTTAAAGGATTTCCGAATAGGATGATGGGAGCTTTCGTTATTATGCGTAAATTTACCATACTGCTGATTTGCATTATGCTTGTTGTGTTGAGCCTGGGAGCAGTTCTGGTTATCTACTGGATGCAGGATATTCCAGCCGAGCTGGCTGCGGAGGCTTCCCTGACTGCCAGCGTAAGCGATGCGGGTGGTATTGATACAAGTTCTATCTTTTCCTTTACCTTTCCTGATAACGTGGGTGCGGTAGCGGTTAATCGCAGCCTAACCGTGGAGCCGGCCATAGAAATGGGTGTACACCAAGGTAGCACCCGTCAGGAGGTATTGCTTGTTCCCAACGAACTACTGGAGGAGGGAACAGCGTATACCTTTACGCTTCATGCCGGCGGTGAATCCTATAGCTGGGTATTTGAAACCAAGGAATCCCTGCATGTAACACAGATTCGACCGCAGGACAGCACGGTGAATGTGGCTTGTACATCGCATATTGAGATTGTCCTGGACAAGTTGTTTGATCTGGATTTGTCACGGGTGGAAGAATATGTGCACATTTCTCCACAGGTTAGCGGCAGCTTTCATCAGAATGGCCGCGTCCTATACTTTATTCCGGATTCTGCTTTGCAGCCAGGCACGGTTTATACGGTATCTGTAGCTGCTGGCCTACCCGTAGCAAATAGCTCCGTATGTCTCCAGGAATCCTATTCCGCAACCTTTGAAACCGCGCCTGCCGTGTCTTCCTTATGGTATGTCGATGCAGAAACGTGTTACCCCAGCGGCACGTCTCCGTCTTTTATGCTTCAGGTCGCCCCATCCAGCGCCAGTGCTACGGAAATAGCGGCTACCGCCGCGGTCACGGACGAGTCAGATGAAGCGCTTTCGGCTGTAGCGCAGTTATATAAATTTGAGGATGCTGGTGCCTATGCAGCAGCTTTATCGGACATTGCCGCAACCTATCCTGTTTGGAGCCATTCTTTTGAAGAGCTTCATGACCTGCCGCTGTCCCATACTGTTTTACAGGCTTCCCATACCATTCCTTTGGAGGCCGTAGGTAGCAATTATCGTTTACAGTGGCCACAGGTTGTGGAGGATGGCTTTTATCTGCTACGTATAAGCTGGCAGGGACAAAGCCGCGACTTGCTGTTTTGTGTGAGTCGTTTGTCTGCTTATATTCTCTCTGACAGCAGTTCAGATTTGTTATGGCTTCATGATTTGGCGAACGGCGCTGCAGTTGGCGGTACGGCTACCAATGTAATTTCCGGCGATACGGCGGACTTTTCTCAAGATGGCGTGCTGCATATGGAGCGCAGTGGTGCGGCCGTTTATCTGATTGAGGCGGTAGATACCACGCTTGTGCTGCCGGTCTGGCAGGCATCTGCTGCGGATACAGATAATTATGACAACTGGCGCTATCTGTATATTAGCCAGAGTGAATATGACGCTGGTGATTCGCTATATTTCTGGGGCCTGGCTTTGCCGCGTGATGGCTCAGAATTGGAATATCAGCGCGTTTCCGTATATATTGTGCCGCAGAACGCTGATATAGAGGAGCATGTTTATTTTGGCTATGCGGCTTTGCATGACAATATGTTCTGGGGCAGCATAGAGCTTCCACTTCTGATGCCTGGGCAGTATAGTCTACAGATTTGGCAAAGTGGCCGCTGTCTGGTCAGCCGCAGCTTCAATTTTCGCAGCAACTCCGCTGCGGTAGCTGATTCGGTTTCCGAAACATCTGACTGGTATAATTTACAGTTGGATTCCGAGCAGGGCTATTCCATAGGTGATAGCTTTGCCGTAGCTTATAATAAAGGCGAAGGCAATTATCTGTTTATTGAAGCGGAGAATGGTATTGGCGAGATTGTAAACAGCAACAATGGGCTGTATCTGGATCGCTTTACACCGAAAAACTATTTGAATAGCTATGTGCAGGCCCTATTTTGGGATGGAAAAAGCTATTCCCGCTCAGTAGAGCGATTATTGTCTTTATCCTATAGTGACAGAGAACTGCAAATTGAAATCATAGAGGACGCAGATTTGCGGGATACGCAGCAGGAGGCTATTTTGCAGATTACAGACTCTGCTGGTATTACCAAGTCCTATGCTTTTTTGCTCAGAGATAAAAACGGCAATATTGTGGAAAATGCTTATATTGCCCTCACCATAGTCAAAGGCCAGCCTGCGGCTTCACCTCTGGATGCCATTTATACCGATTATCAGGCTAGTGGACTGGGCAATGGACAAGGGGGCTATTCCTACCCCGCTAATGTGGTAGATACGCTGTTTTTTGCTCTTGGTACAAGTTCCGAGGAAGGCTATTTCCTTCCGCAGGAATGCTATGGCGCTGCGCTGGATGCGCTTGTTTTGCCTGCAGATGCGGAGTATTCCCTCCTGGTTCAGGCAATTTGCCCAACCGGTGAGGTGCTGGCTGGTAGCGTTTGCTATCCGCTGACGCAGGAGAATGAGCAGATGGACAGCGAAACCGTTATTCAGACTGAGACAAATGCGGATAGCTCATCGGAAGAGACGGTTATAGAAGAAGAGCGTTCTTCTTTGCTGTGGACGCAGCAGGCAGATGGCGGTGTAGGAGAAGCTGCTTCCGATATCCGTTATAGCGCTTTGGCTGCCTTGCTAACTGGTGGTGCAGCAGAGGCTCAATGGGAGAATCTTTCGCTTTGCGATATTTCCGCCTATGGATTAAAAGTATATTTTCATACGCTGCTCTCCTCCCCATATACAGGTAGAGAGGAGCAGTGCGCTGCGCTGAGCGCTTTGGCTGCCTTGGGAGAACCAGTATTAAATGAGGTGAAATTCCTGCTTCATAAAGAGGATTTGCAGGAAGAGGAGCGTCTGTGGCTGTTGGCCGCCTTATATGAAATTGGTGATCAGCAGGTGGCGCGCTCTAATGCCAATATGCATGGGTTGGAAAATATTGTTTCGGCAGAAGCCTGTTTAAGCGCATTGCTCGAGCTGGTACTGCCATCAGAGGATATTGCAGTGAG
>CALXSV010000101.1 GCA_944391235.1 uncultured Clostridia bacterium
ATCAATGGCCGCTACGCCACCCTGCTCCGCATACATAGGATGCGCATCCCGCGTATAGGGCAGCTCATACACCCGATCGAACTCTGCGGTAGAAAGCGGTGCTGCCGGTGGATTTACCACCAGCAGCCGATCACCATGCGGCTGGATAATCGCCCGGCCGCGGATTGCATCATGCTCATCATATTGCAGAATAGCAGCCTGCGCATAGCACCGTTTATCTGTACTAACCTCCTCAAAGGAGGGGCAGGCAATTTTAGAAAAGGGGCAGTCTGCTATGCTGCGCGTCAGATAAGCGGTGCCACGTACATCGGTTATCTCAGCAACGGCTGTGCCAGCTGCCAGGCGGCGGGCAATCTCCAAGCTGGCGCTTTCTCCCATGCCATAAACCAGTAAATCCGCCTTAGCGTCCGCCAGGATAGAGCGGCGCACCTTGTCCTCCCAGTAATCATAGTGAGCAAAACGGCGCAAAGAAGCCTCCAGCCCACCAATTATAATAGGCAGACCGGGAAAAGCCTGGCGCGCACGATTGGCATAGACGATTACAGCCCGGTCCGGTCGTAGTCCACTTTGCCGTCCTGGAGAATAAACATCCGTGGAGCGGCGCTTTTTCGCTGCCGTATAATGCGCAACCATGGAATCCAGGTTTCCCGAGCTCAGCATTACACCCAAACGGGGTCGCCCCATAGCGTAAAACGCAGAGGCGTCCTGCCAGGGAGGCTGCGCCAAAATGGCCACACGATAACCTGCCGCTTGCAGCACACGGCCAATAACGGCTGTGCCAAAGCTGGGATGATCCACGTAGGCATCGCCCGTTACCAGCAAAAAATCATACCAATCCCAGCCGCGCGCCAGCATATCGGCAGCAGAAACCGGCAGGAAAGCTTCTGCTTCTATTGTTTGTTGGATATCCATACCTTTACTCATATTTATACTTTACCGCAATCGAGAGAATTTTACAACCTTCTTGCTTATTTTACAAAAAAACACACAATCAGACAGCAAAAACCGGAGAAATATGCAAGATATTTCTCCGGTTTACATTTTCATCTGCAAAAACAAACCCTTTATTCTTCTTCAGACATATTCATCTCTTCTGCATAAGCAGTATCGGACGGCACTTTCTCCGATCGATAGATGCGGATGGCCAGCAAAGCAATCACCAGGCAGGCAACCACAACACCCGCTTCCAGCAACCATATATTGCGGATAATACCGACCTGATACAACATGGCAAACCAGTCCACAGCTGCATGCAGCAGGATAGCCAAGGGAAACAGTGCTTTGCGGCCGCGCTGTACGGCAAAGAAGACCAACACGGACAGGGAGATATGCAAGGAGATGGCGGCAATGCGCTCCACACCCGCAGCCAGAAAATAGACAGAGGGCACACTAGCAAAGCTGGCCGCTATACTATTGGCCACTTCTGTACCCACCAAAGCGGCAATCCCCTCAATCCCATGATTCATCAAAGTAAAAGCCATAATCAGGTTATTAATCATGGTTAGGCCCACCAACAGCACAGCCTCAATTCCGCCATGACCAATCCCGTAAGCAACAGCGCTTTCCCGGCCATTATGCTTTCTCAATAGCCACTTAAAAGCCACAAAACGTCCTGTTTCCTCAAATACGCCTGCAGCCAGACCGCCATACAATATATACGCAACCACACTGGTAGACATAATGGGCAGCTTAAGTACAACTTGATGACAGAGACTTTCCAATACCAAAGCAAATATAATAAAGATTGCCACGCCAGTAAAGAAAGGAAGAAGCGGCGCATGCGTTTTCTTACGCCAGATAATGATCAGCACAATGGGCAGTAGAATGGATACCCCTGCTGAGAAAAGCAAAGCCAAAATCGTATTCATAGAAATCATCGTTCTTACCCCATATATCCTAATTTTACCATAATCAAAAATTGCGGTTACTTATATTTTACGGCAGTACCATAGGCAATAACTTCCGCCGCACCCTGTGAAATAGAAGCGGAGGCGTAGCGCATGCACACCACCGCATCCGCGCCCAAGGCCTCCGCCTGATCTATCATCCGTTTTACGGCAATTTGTCGGGCCTCATCCAGCAACTCCGTATAGCCTTTCATTTCACCGCCCACAATATTCTTTCCTACAGACATCAAATCCTTGCCAATATGCTTGGCGCGAACCGTACTGCCACGGACAACCCCCAAGGCCTCGATTTCCTTCCCAGGAATATAATCAATATTTACGAGCATCATCTTCTTCACCCTCCTTAATTTCTTTATATCTTTGCAGCATGGCTGCGAAAATACTAATAATAAAAACGCCCAGAATACAAACAAATAACCAAAAGATGAACGGTGGCATCTCCGTAGCGGAGAAATCTACAATAAACAAAATCAGCAAGGAGAATAAGACTGCGGCAAAAAGCACAGCGGGAATGGTAGCACCTAAGTATTTTTTGACAGTATCCTGCCTGCCAATATCTACAAAAGAGACTCCTTCTCTCTCAAAATCCTCGATCCGCGCCAAGTACTCTTCTACAGTGTTGCTGTCTGGCTCACCATGCAGCGCCAGCAAGTCATCGCATACCTGCTGCCGGTATTCACAATTACGCCGTTCATGTGCCAGAACCCTACTTTGCCGCTCGATTAGCTGCGAAAAACTGCGGCCTCCATTCCTCAGCAGACGAATTTCCTCCAAAGGCAAGCCCAGCTTGCGAAATAATTTGATTTTCTTCAACCACAGTACATCTTCCTCACTATATTGCCGGTACGAATTGTCCAGGTTGCGGGCTGGTGACAACAGGCCCTCTTTCTCGTAAAAACGAATATTCTTTTTGCTGATGCCAACCAGCGTCTCAACATCACGAATCTGCATAAGGCACCCCCTTCTCCTCTCCCCTATTAAACACCCTCCCCCCGCTGGAAGGTCAATAGCAGCCTAAAACTTTTTATTCACGCAAGACTTGTTCTTCCTCCATGTCACGTATTTTACTGCGAATCTTGCCAAGCCCAACCAACAATAACAAAAATAACGCCAGTGAAAATCCAACTACAAACATATTGAAGGCAAAGCCCATAAACACAGCCGGCATATTGCACAAAAGCGCAATTATCTCCAGCACACACAATATGCGGAGAAGTTTGGCAATACGTTGCAGATATGCGATGCGGGAGGGTAAATCATTAAAAAGCGCAAAGGGGCCCAACTCAGCCCGGCGACGTACATACACATAGTTTAGATAACGGCAAACCTCTTCAATCCCCATCTCCTCAAGAAAGTGCAAATAATCCTGATTGTGCGCTGCATTCGGAGAGCCATCCAGCAGCTCATAGCGATACAAATATTCGCCGGGCTTACCCTCTTTAAAAAAGTACCGACCAGGAAAGCGATATTCTACCAACTGGAAGCCCTGTGCAGATTTTTCATTAAGCCACTGCTCCTCTTCCTGGTACTCCCACACCCAAAACAACTTTTTTTCCTTCTTATATCTCATGTTCAGCGCCCCCTTTTTCCTGTGCAATTATGTGTAATCCATTGTCCAATAACTCTTGCAAACGAGCAATTTCAGCTTCTACCATCTGTTTACCTAAAGTCGTAATCTGATAGGATTTTCGGCGGCTATCCGTTGCCATGGGCAAAGCAACGATCCAGCCTCGGGCAACCAGATTGTTCAACGCTCCATACAGTGTGCCCGCAGCCAGAACCACACGGCCCTTGCTCATCTGCTCCACCTGCTGCATAATCCCATAGCCATGCAAAGGCTGGTGCAATGCCAATAAAATGTAATAGACACCTTCTGTCAGCGCAATACTGTCTGCCGACATATATATCACCTTCCGTTATATCGTTCTTCGATATAAGTATTATATCGACAGCCGATATAATTGTCAACAAGAAAAAAAGATTCCATCCCATAAAGAAGCAATTTCTCATGGGACGGAACCTTATTTGTATTCCCCTGCAAAAGGGTAGTATTTTATCCGGGCCAGTGTACTGGGCTACGTTGGGTTAGACCATTGTAATGGCAAAGGAGCTTATCAGATACTGCTCATCAAGAGAGGAAAAGTAAAAAATAAGACTAGTTGTATCATCCATAACAAAGACAACTTCCAGATCCGCAACATGACCGTCAAAACCTACCTCTGCGGATAAGGGCTGCGTATAATCCACGTAGTTATTCAGATGTAAGAGCATTTCAGCGCCCAAATCAGCATCTGAGCTACCAATTTGCGCCACCTCCGCAATGGCTGTATTCAATTCAGTAGTACAAATGGCAGAAGCTGCAGTAAGTTGCTGGCTCATAGCCGCCTCATACAGCTGGTAAGCCTGCTCAGCCAAAGTTTTAGCCAGCTCCTCGTCAATCTCATGGCCTTCCCGAATCACCACATTAATCGCAGCAGCCGGATTGGAATCCTCGGTATCAGATTCCCCCGTGTCAACTGTATCCGTGCTCTCTGTACCTGGATCTGTTGTAGGGGTTGGATTATCATTCCCATTGCCTGAACCACAGGCAGCACAGCAAACAAGGAGTACGGCAAATAGCAGTACAGTAAGCCATTTTTTCATAAATTTCTCTCCTTTTTAATAAATTTCCGTTTATTGTTCTGATGCTACCGTGTTTATGCCTGAAACAGCACATTGACGGCCGCAGCTATGATTGGAGAAACCAGTATCACCAGCATATGCATAAAGCATGGTACAAGCGCACCAAGGTCTCGGGAGAAATCCCCATGCAGCTTCTGGATTACTGGAAACCCCTGCTTTCATGCCCCAGATCTCGGCTCCTTATATTTACAAATTGGACGTAGCACATTGTCAAAATGTTCCCTGCCCTCTACAACAGACAGGCTTCCCACTCGGCCTGCTTAAATCCGCATAACACAAAATCATCCGTTACCAGCAGCGGTCGTTTTACCAGCATGCCATCACTGGCCAGAAGCTGATACTGCGCATCCTCGCTCATTTGCGGCAGTTTATTTTTCAAATCCAGCTCGCGATACTTTTGCCCGCTGGTATTCCAAAAACGCTTCAGGGGCAGGCCGCTGCGCGCATGCCATTGCCGAAGCTCTGCTTCTGTGGGACGCTCATCCTTTATCTCGCGCAGTTGATAGGAAAACCCCTGCGAATCCAGCCACTTTTGCGCCTTCTGACAGGTACTGCAACGTGTGTAACAAATAAACAGCATAGAATCCCCTCCCTAATTCCTATCATGTAAATTGTTCTTTTTTATCATTTTTATCATTATATAACAGCTAACAGCAAAAAGCAAAAATTAGACAAAAGGCTATATACAAGTATACATTTTTATATGCAAAAGGTTCTATTGTTAAAATTTGCGAAATTTATTACATTGTGAAAAAATATACAGAAACACCCATACACAATGAATAAAAATACTAAAATATTTATAAAACAATACAAAACAGGGCTTGATTTTTTAGCAGTAGCATGTATAATTAATAACAGCACCAACAATTTAACCATACTATTCGTTACAAACGGATAAGTAAAAAAGAAGGAGATTTTACAATGAAAAAGCTTTGTAAATGGATGCTTATTGTAGTTGCTGTTTTGGCAGTACTGGCTATGGCTGCCTGCGGAAACAATGACGATCAACAAACAGATCCAACACAAACCACAGACAGCACGGATACCACCAACGAAACCACGGCAGTAAGAACCTTAGACGACATAAAAGCCGCTGGCAAACTGGTCATGCTGACCAATGCGGCATTCGCCCCCTTTGAATATCTGGGTGAAGACGGCACAATCGTGGGCGTTGATGTGGAAATCGCCCAGGCCATTGCCGATGAAATCGGTGTTGAGCTGGAAGTTGTTGATATGGATTTCGACGGTATTGTCGATGCAGTTAAATCGGGCAAAGGCGACCTTGGCGTAGCTGGTATTACAGCTGATGAAGAACGCGCCCAAGAGGTTGATTTTTCCATTAACTATGTAGACACCGGTTTATTTATCATTGTCAGAGAAGACAATACGGAAATTACCTCCAGCGAAGATTTGAATGGGAAAACCATTGGTGTACAGCTTGGCACCACCAGCGATATCATCTGCACCAACATGGAAGATGAGGGTGAAGCCATTGTTGCCCGTTACAAAACCACCCCGGATGCGGTTGCTGAACTGTCTAACGGCAGAATTGATGCGGTTATCTGCGATGAAATGCCGGCCCGTGAAGCAGTTGCCAATACCCCTGGCCTGATTGTGATTGAAGAACCGCTTACCACTGAGCAGTATGCCATTGCTATGGCCAAAGGGAATACCAGCCTGCAGGAAGTTGTAAATGACGTACTGAGCCGTATGCTAGAAGATGGAACGATTGACGCCCTGATTGCCAAACATATGGGAGCAGAAGAGACAACTGCCGAATAAAACAAGATTTCCCTTTGGTGAAAAGAGAGGGGCGCGGCCTCTCTCTTTTCGTGCGTATAGCAAATAATTAAAATCTGCACTTCCCAGACCCCAAAAAAAGAAAGGAGTCTGCTCCATGTCAGCACTGGAAAGTTTCTGGACAAATATTGTATCGGATTTACAAAGTTTTGGGCTACAATTCTACGAAAATATCATTGCCCATAATCGCTGGAATCTTTTTGTCAACGGCTTTAAAAACACCATCCTTATCACGCTCGGTGCAGCAATACTTGGTATTGTGCTGGGCTGCCTGGTAGCCATCTGTAAGGTCTCGGTAGCCAATCAGAAAAAAGCGCTCGGCCACTGCCATCCTCTGCTCCGGATATTAAATGTAATTTGTGACATCTATCTTACCATTATCCGTGGTACCCCGATGATGGTTCAGCTACTAATCGCAGCCTTTGTCATCTTTGTAACAGTGCCCTTTGATAAGATGATTTATGTTGCTATGCTGGCCTTTGGCATCAATTCCGGCGCTTATGTTGCAGAAATTATCCGCGCTGGCATTCAGGCGGTAAATATTGGACAAACGGAAGCAGGCCGCAGTCTAGGCCTTACCCAGGCCCAGACTATGCGCATGATTGTATTGCCGCAAGCCGTCCGCAACATACTGCCCGCGCTCGTCAATGAGGCGATTGTGTTGTTAAAGGAAACGGCCATTGTTGGTTATATTGCTGTACGGGATATTACCTACGTTTCTACTTTAATACGCTCCCGCACGTTCAGCGCCATCCCCTTACTGTTTATTGCCTGCGTTTACCTGCTTGTGGTACTGTTTATGACCTATCTACTGCGCAGACTGGAAAGGAGGTTGGCCAAGAGTGATAGACGTTAGAGATTTGCACAAACACTTTGGAGAAGTGAAGGCTCTAAACGGCGTTACCGAAGTGGTACAGCAAGGCGAAAAAGTTGTTATTGTTGGCCCCTCTGGTTGCGGCAAAAGCACCTTTTTGCGCTGTCTCAATCTGCTGGAACGCCCTACCGCTGGAGAAATCTGGTTTGAAGGCACCAATATTACAGACAAAAACTGCAATATCAATAAACTGCGCCAGCGCATTGGTATGGTTTTCCAGCAGTTCAATCTGTTCCCACACAAAACGGTACGCCAAAATATCACTATGGCGCCGCTGGCGCTTAAGCTCATGTCCAATGAGGAGGCCAATGACAGAGCCAGTCAGCTATTGACCCGTATTGGCCTGTTGGATAAAGCAGATGCTTATCCAGCCCAGTTATCCGGCGGTCAACAACAGAGAATCGCCATTGTGCGCGCTCTGGCAATGAACCCGGACGTCATGCTCTTTGATGAGCCGACCAGCGCTCTGGATCCGGAAATGGTTGGAGAGGTGTTGGAAGTGATGCGCGAGCTGGCTGAGGATGGCATGACCATGGTGGTGGTAACCCATGAAATGGGCTTTGCTCGTGAGGTGGCAACCCGTTGCCTGTTCATGGATAGTGGACAAGTTCTGGAGGAGGCACCGCCAGGAGACTTTTTCTCCAGACCCCAAAATCCCCGGCTGCAGGATTTTCTCTCCAAGGTTCTGTAAACAGATCGGAGATAACCACAGCTACAGAAAAACACGTACCTCATCTTTAGGGAAAAGCAAGAAACAGGTATTTATTAAGTTAAGCATGTGCGTACAGCTAAAAAATACCCGCCAATCCAAAATTGGGCGGGTATTTTTTCATTATACTCACGTTGTACGCCATGCGTCCTGCGCTATAGCTCCAAACCTTATACAGATAAAACGAATTGAAATCTTATTACATATGTTTCTTACTCATACTTATTTCCAACATCGTCATAGTAAACAACATGCAAGTTATAATCCTTCGCAGGAGCAGGGTTGATAAAAATTTCCATTCCCTTTGCATTGTGTCGGATTGCTTCCTGTTCCTTTCCATCAACAGTGTAGGTTATTTCTGCATAATCTGTTTTAGCTCCATTGAACCACACAATGTCATACCATATCTTATCAATCAAAATTCCGCTTATCACAATATCATCGGAATCTCTCCATTCTCTTGAACAGAGTTTGTATTTGCCATTTCCAGTAGGCTCAAATACGGCAATTCCGCTCATTCCATCGCGAGAATATATGCCGCTTATGATAAAGTCTCCCAATTTTTGTTCAATTGAAATCTTCCAGTCCTTGCCTTTGGGAAACGCTGCCAGCATCTCTTCACGACTTTCCAATGTAGAACCGTCAGGCTTACCGAAATACGAAAAGGCAGCAATGCCTACAATGATAATAACAAGAACTGCAATTATGATCATTAAAAGCGTCTTTTTCATGATCTTCCCTAAAAATCCTCTTTTGTTTTTATATTCTATCCGCTTTGGTGGGAAAATGGTAGTTTGAAACCCAGAAACCGCAATATCTTTCCAGAACACGATCCGCTGGTGTTATCAACATTAGATTAGCCGCTGATAAAGATAAGCGCGGCCCTGCTTTCCAACACGCTGTATAGCTTGGACCTCCTGTAGAATGGATAGAGCATTATGGGCATAGCGGAGCTTTAGCCTGGACAGCGCAGCATAATCAGCAGCACGAAATACGCTTGGCAATTGTGCTGGCAGCAAACAAGCATACTGCGCGGACGTATGCAATTGAATTTCATCGCATATGGCAATGGGGATGCGCTCCTGCCGGCTACTACCACGTTTACCGCCGCTACCCCAGCCATCCAGATTGCGATATTCGTCCATATCAAGCAGTACGATAAGTACCCTCAGGTGCGGATGTGCTAAGAAAGAGCGTATTTTGGCCAGCTCATAACAGGCATCATAAACCGTACCGGTTTTTGGACTCTTACGCCGTGGGCTAAGCGAACCCGTTTGCGGATCTATCCAGTAAATCCACTTATTATGGGGCAGCGGGTAAACCACAGTTACCGGCATCTCCGGCAAAAACGCATCCAGCTTCTTACGCAAGCGGTCAAAGCCGCGCGTTTGAATTTCCATAATGCCGCTGGGATTTACGATATCGGCAATAAAAGTGCCCACTCGCTGTTCATGACAAGCGCAATCTGGCTCATAATAATGCTTCAGCACAGCATGCAGCGTTTTTTCGCCCAGCGTACCGATGCCGCACTGCACTCTGCTCTGTGCGACCATATCGCAGGCCGCCTGAAAACGCTCCTGATTCATAATCGCTAATCCACAATAACAGCTTTTTTCTTACCTTTTTTATTGGTGGGATAAGGCCGCACTCGGATAACATAATCCAAATTTATCGCTTCATTATCTGTACCATTATCAATTAGCAGCCAGCCGTCATGGATTTCTCGAATTACACCGGTTAGCTGTGAATTCATGGTATAGATTACACATTCCCGGCCAATATACCGGTTTACAAGTTCTGTCATAGCCATACGCTCCTTATCCCTATTGTGCTTGCCTATGATATGCTGTTTTATATACTGCCGTCGCTGTTGATACTGCATCAGCAGCACAAGCAATAGGGGCAGAAAGCAACAAATCCATATTGCGATATTCACGGAAATATCTCCTGGGCCCGGTCCTGCGGCAGGCCTTTGCTATAGCCTTGTACGGCCAGTATTTGCTCGAACTGCTGTACAGCAAAGCTATCCTTTGACAACTTAGTACCAGTATGAAAAGGACGAGGTTATGAATAACCTCGTCTTTATGGTGCGGCAGAAGGGACTTGAACCCCCACCCTGGCAATCAGGACTAGAACCTGAATCTAGCGCGTCTGCCAATTCCGCCACTGCCGCGTGACGAATATTAATATACCACATGGATGCACAAATTGCAATACTTTTTGCAAAAAAAATCACAATTTTGCTTTCACATATTTTCCTGCTGCTCATCAACAAATTCATCACTGGTATCTTCAACAGGCTGATTTGCCTCACTGCGCTTATCCTGTATCCACTGATACATTTCTTCTGCGCCCTTTGTTACAACAAAGCTGCTCTCAATTCCATCGACAATGTACGCTTCCTCAGCAAAAGCATCCGCTGTGGCAATAAATATCATGTAATACCGTAATGCAGTATAGGGATGCCAAATATAAACCTGGCAGACTATATCATTCCCAGAAACATCCTTACCACTGATTTGCTGATTAAAATGCGTATCTTCCCCACGAACAGCAGTTTTCTCGCCCTCGGCAAACAAGCTGGCCAGCAAGCTGTCGCTCATTAAATCGCACAATTCCTGAGTAGAATTATACTCCATACCACCATATTCTGCTAATACCAATAAAGACATGCTGCCCGCGGCATTAAAGCATTCATATAGGCCATACTCTGCCGGGGCTTCCGCATCGCTTGAGATTTGCGGCTCATTCTGAGTATTTAACTCAGACACCTGCCAATCAGCAGGGATCTGGAAGGAAAACCCTGTATCGCTTTCTACAGCTACAGTTTCTACATCCGCGTAATCAGGGGCAGAACCACATGCAGCAAGCAAGAGACAGCATAAAAGCAAACAAGCGTGCGCAATCAACCTTTTCATTATAAAACATCCCTATCCTTTCTAATGCGGCAGGCCCATCATTCGGGCAGCCAGCTGCAGCGCAGTCTCCACGGTTTGAGCACGCACCGCCGCCCGGTCACCGTTAAATTGGCAACGCTGAACCTGGCAATCCTCTGCACTGGCACAACCAATATAAACCAGCCCCACCGGCTTGTCTACACTACCGCCGCCCGGTCCAGCAATACCAGTGGTAACCAAAGCAAAGTCAGCGCCACTAAGGTGCAGCAAGCCGCTGGCCATGGCACGGGCGGTCTGCTCACTCACTGCACCGTGCTCCAGCAAAGTTTGTTCGGCAACCCCCAACAGACGCATTTTCGCCACATTGCTATACGTAACAAGTCCGTAGCCAAAGACCTCGGAGGAACCGGGAATATCCGTGATAGCCGCTGCCAATAGGCCGCCGCTACAGGACTCAGCTGTCGCAATCCACTGCCCTCGCTCCGCCAATCCTTCTACCACCGTTTTCGCACATATCATCGTAAATACCTCCAGCCCCGGCGCAAATAATCATAGCCGGAATATACGGTTAGTATAACGACCAACACCATAAGTATAA